>CAMVNL010000221.1 GCA_947168785.1 uncultured Clostridia bacterium
CCTGCGGTCAGCTGAATTCCCTTCGGGAGCGATATTCGCTGCGCGAGTTTATGGGCGAATTTCATTTAGCTGAAAACCGCAGGTTTTCAATTTAGCTGAAGCCGTGAGGCTTCAATTTCACTGTGAGCAGAAGCGAACAATTTCGCTCGCTGACGTGCAGGATAGGCATCCCGGACAGTCCCGTTCGGGATGCCCTGTTTTTTTGTCCATCACGGATTTTGTCAGATAGCGTAATCAAAATTTGTCGGGCCATCCGGCGGACGCGCGATCCCGTAGGGGCGGCTGTCGAACGCCGCAAAAAATCGGGCCCGTTGCAATCCCGCAATGATCCGTGATGAACCTTTTTTTGTCGCCGCCGCGTCGGCAAACTGCACAATTCACCTTGACAATTCCCTGTTTTCTTGATATAATTATTATTATCTCATGATTTGAAAGGGAGAGAAAAATGAATCTGAAAACACTGATCGACAAAAAGAACGACGCGGCAAAGTACATGCTGAAGGAAATCACCTATATCTGCAAGAATCTCGGCAAGCGCGATCCCGGCAGCGAGGGTGAGAAAAAGGCGTGCGAATATATGGCGAAGGTACTGAAAGAGGACTGCGGCTGCGAGCGTGCGGACGTGGAGAGCTTCAAAGAGAATCCCGGTTCCTTCTACGGCTGGATCTACATCACCGTTTCCCTTGTGTTGGTCTCCATCGTGCTGTTCTTCTGCGGCAGCGTAGGCCCCATCTTCTCCGCTATTTTCATCCTGATCGGCCTGGTGCTGGCGGTGTTGCAGTTCGGCCTTTATAAGAAGGCCGTGGACTGGATGTTCCCGGAAAAGACCGGCCACAACGTCACCGCCGTCAAAAAGTGCGCGGGCGAGACCAAGCGCCGCATTTTCTTCAACGGCCACCCCGACGCGGCCTGGGAATGGCCCGTCAACTATAAGCTGGGCGGCGTCGGCTTCGAGGCCCACGCCCTCATCGGCTTCGGCGGCGCGTTCTATTACCTCATCATCTCCATCCTCAAGCTGGCCAAGGTGGGCAATCCCGATACGCTGACGAAATGCGCCCTTTGGGGTCTGATCTTCGTCCCCTTCCTGATCGGCCTTTACTTCATGTGGAACAAAAAGCGCGTGGTGGACGGCGCCAACGACAACCTCTCCGGCTGCTACATGGGCATCGCCATCCTCAAACAGCTCAAGGATCAGGGCATCACGTTGGAAAACACCGAGGTGGGCGTGATCCTCTCCGGCTCCGAAGAGGCGGGCCTGCGGGGCGCGAAGGCCTGGGCGGCGGCCCACAAGGGCGAGTTTGACGACGTGCCCACCGTCATCGTCTCCTACGATACCATCCACGACCCCAAATACCTGATGGTCAACTACCGCGACCTGAACGGCACCGTGAAGACCGACAAGGCCGCCAGCGACATGATGATGCAGGCCGCCAAGGACCTGGACATCCACATCCTGAAGGGCATGGTTCCCCCCATGGGCGGCGCCACCGATCCCGCCGCTTTCGCGCAGGCCGGCTACCGCGCCACCAGCATCACGGGCCTCAACCACAAGCTGGAGGACTATTACCACACCCGCAGAGATACCTACGACAACATGAACCTGCAGGGTCTGGCGGACTGCTACGCGGTCTCCGTGCGCGCCCTTGAGATGTTCGACGACGGTCTGCTGGACTGATCGTCTGAAAAACCGATATCCGTTCCGCTGCGGTCGGCCGCAGCATTGATGACAATACCGCGCAGCCTGATTGTGCGGTATTGTCTTTCCCGGAAACAAAAAAGTCCGCAGCGGGCATTGCGCCCCGCTGCCGCAAAGAAGGAAGGGCTGCCTTATGACGAAGGATTCCGCTCTCGGCAAACGGGCATGGTTCAACCTCTGTCTGTTCGGTTTTATCGGGCAGATCGCGTGGAACCTGGAAAACATGTATTTCAACACGTTCCTCTATAACACCGTCTATGAGGGCGGCGACGTCACCGTGGGGCTTTCCTCCATGAAGGCCATCAAGCTGATGGTGGCGCTTTCCGCCGCCACCGCCGTGCTGACCACCTTTCTGATGGGCAACCTCAGCGACAAGATCAACCGCCGGAAGATCTTCATCTCCTGCGGCTATCTGCTGTGGGGCTTCACCGTGCTGGCCTTCGGTTTTATCACCAAGGACAACGTGGCGACGATCTTCTGCATTGACAAGGGAAATATCGCCGCCGTGGTGACGGCCACCTCTGTGGCGGTGATCGTGATGGACTGCGTGATGACCTTTATGGGTTCCACCGCCAACGATTCCGCCTTCAACGCCTGGGTCACCGACATCACCACCCCGAAAAACCGCGCCACCGTGGAAAGCGTGCTGGCCATCCTGCCCATCGCCGCCATGGTGTTCGTCATCGTCTTCGCCGGGTTCATCGAGCAGATCGGCTACCCCACCTTTTTCTTCGTCATCGGCGCCGTCGTGATCCTGGCGGGGCTGCTGGGCTTCTTCACCCTGACGGACTCCAAGGACGGGGTCAAGAGCAACCAGAACTATTTCAAGGAGCTGTTCTACGGCTTCCGCCCCTCCGTCGTCAAAGAAAACGTCCGGCTCTATCTGGCGCTGGCGGCGGTGTGCCTCTACTCCGTCGCGGTGCAGGTTTGGATGCCCTACCTGCTGATCTATCTGGAGCACTACCTGAACTTCAACGTGGAAAACCTGACCCAGTACCTGACGGGGCCGGTGCTGATCATCGCCCCCATCGTGCTGATCGTGGTGGTGGCCGCCGTCATCCTCGGCGGCAGGCTGATCGACAGGGTGGGCAAAAACGTGCTGATCTTCGTGGCCTTCGCCCTCTTCGCCGTCGGCTGCTTCGGGGCCTACTTCGCCCATTCCCTCGCCCCCTTCGCCCTGGCGGCCATCCCGCTGATGGCGGGCTACGGGTTCCTGGGCATCATGCTCAACGCCACCGTGCGCGACCACACGCCGGAGGACAAGGTGGGCCTGTTCCAGGGCATCCGCATGATCTTCTTCGTGCTGATCCCCATGGTGGTAGGGCCCCACATCGGCGACCTGGCCTGCTCCCTCTCCAAATCCGGCCAGTACGTGGACGAGATGGGAAACACCACCTACGAGCCCGCCCCGGCCATGTTCCTGGCCGCCGGGATCGTGATCCTGTTCACCCTCATCCCGCTGATCGCCCTGAAAAAGAAGGGGTTTGAGGCGAAAACAAAATAACCGCAGCGCGGCACCTCAGTGCCGCTGCGAGGGGGAAGTTACATCACGTAGCACGGCGCATTGCGGTCTCGCCTGCCGGCTCGGTCAATCGCTTCTGCCTGCGGCAGAGGTCTCCACCGGAGACCCACGACGTCTGGCGGTTTCCCATGATGATTTGTTTTTCCTCTGTTTAATACCATATTGGGACAGTGTTCTTCCGCTAAAATTCAACTCTCTTTACCGGCATGTCAGACGGCGCAATGCGCCGTGCTACGATAGTTGTTTGTGTCAGGAGCGGCACTGAGGTGCCGCGCTACCGACTCAATTCACGGAGGTTTCCTTACGAGAAAAACCCGCACCGATATCCTCCCGGTCGCCCTGGCGGCGGGGGTCAATTTCATCCTCTTCGGCGTCAAGCTTTACAGCGGCCTTGTCACCGCCAGCCTGTGCATCTATACGGACGCCGTCAACAACCTGTTCGACGCGCTGAGCTGTCTGCTGGCGGCGGGCGGGCTGGCCCTTTCAGGAAAGGCGAAAAACGGGGCCTACCCCGACGGCTACGGCAGGGCGGAGGATCTGGCGGGCTTTCTCATGGCGGTCTCGGTGGTCTTCACCGGGGCGTACTTCGCCTACCGGGCGCTGGAACGCTTTATGTATCCCCGCCCCGTCAACTTTCAGCTCTTCCATGCGGTCCTGCTGGCCGCCACCGTGCTGGTGAAGCTGGCCATGGGGATCGTCTTCCGGCGGCTCTCCAAGGGCGGCGACTCGGTGATCCTGAAAACCGTCTGCGCCGACAGCTTTTCCGACTGCGGCGTGACCGTCATGACGCTGCTCTCCTTCCTGCTGGCGGAATACGCCGGCCTGCGGGCGGATTCCATCTTTGGGCTGGTCATCAGCGGCGTTATCATCTGGAACGCGGTGAAGCTGGTGCGGCTTTCCGGCGGCAGGCTGCTGGGAAAGAACGACGAAGCCCGCAACGGCGCCGTCCGGGAGCTGCTGCTCTCCTGCGGGTTCACGCAGGCAGAAGTCAAAACCTACGCCACGGGGCACGCCCTCACCGCGGCCGCGGAAGTGGAAGGCGGGGGCGACGAGGAAAAGGCCCGGGCCCTTATCAAAGAACAGACAGGCGCTGACCTGTTTTTATCCAGGAGGTAAATCCATATGGCAGAAACCGCAACCCAAACCACAGAAGTGAAAGTCAAAAAGAAAAAAGGCAAAAAGGCGCTGATCGTGCTGGGCATCGTCGTGGGCGTCATCGCCGTAGCGGCGGGCGTCTGCGCCATTATCTCCGCCATCGGCAGCAGCGGCAACCTGAAATTCGCCAAGGCCTTCGAGGCGGTGGACTACTCCGCCCAGCTTGCCCCCGAAAAGGACGCGGACGGCGACTGGTGCTTCACCACGGATCAGGATTTCAAGGTGGTGCAGCTCACCGACGTGCATCTGGGCGGCGGCTTTTTATCGCTGGAGAAGGATTCCAGCGCCATTCAGGCCGTGGCCAGCATGCTGAAGGCCGAGCAGCCGGACCTGGTCATCGTCACCGGCGACGTGGCCTACCCCGTGCCCTTCCAGGCGGGCACCTTCAACAACAAGACCGGCGCGAAGCTCTTCGCCAACCTGATGGAGACCCTGGGCGTCTACTGGACGCTGGGCTTCGGCAACCACGACACGGAGGCTTACAGCTACTTCTCCCGGGAGGATATCTATGATTTTTACGCCTCCGGCGACTTCCCCCACTGCCTGCTGCAGGCCGGTCCCGACGACGTG
>CAMVNL010000222.1 GCA_947168785.1 uncultured Clostridia bacterium
GGCATGAGCACCTACGGCCAGCATCTGTGCAAGGAGCTGGCAAGGCTTGACAACGAAATCATGATCGCGGATAAAGACGCTTCCATGGTTGAATCCATGGTGAAATATTCTGTCAGCGCTAAGATCTGCGATTGTACTAAAGCGGAGGTGCTGGAAAGCTTCGGCGCGGATGAATTTGATTGCTGCTTCGTGTGCCTCGGCGGCAATTTCACGGAATCACTTGAAATCTGCTATCTGCTGAAAGAACTTGGCGCAAAGAAAGTGATCGCAGAAGTCAACCGGGATCTTGAGACAAAGTTCGTGCTGCGCAACGGCGCGGACGAGGCGGTCTATCCGGAGCTTGACGCCGCCAAGCGCATGGCCGCGAAAGAAAGCTCCGATTCCGTCTTTAACGCGCTTGCCCTGTCGGACGGTTATTCGGTCTATGAGACGGAAACGCCGGTCAAATGGCGAGGGGAGACCGTCAAATCACTGAACGTTCGCGCGAAATACAATATCAACATTCTCGCCACGAAAAACTCCGAGGGCATGAAGCCCATGCTTTCCCCGGAATATCGGTTCAACGGCACGGACCATCTGATCGTCATGTGCCATGAAGACGACATCAGAAAGCTGTTCCGCTATTGATCAATCCGTTACAGCTATGACAAACGGCCTCCGGAATGATCCGGAGACCGTTATTTTATCGGCTGCTGCCGTCAGGAGTCTGCCTGCTCGGTGTTATCTTCCTGTTCTGTTTCATCGGATTCTGACGCATCTTTCTGTTCGTCGTCTCTTTCCGCCTTTACCACCCTCGCGCTGTTGAACAGCACAATGAAGGCACCGGCGTTATGCAGGAACGCCCCGGCGACGGGGGAGATCAGCCCCATGGCGGCAAGGAAAATCATGACAAAGCTGGTGAGGAAGGCGATGATGATATTCTGACTGATGATCTCCTTCGTTTTTCTCGCCAGTCGGATGATAAAGGGCAAATTCATCAGGGAATTGTTCATCAGCGAGATATCGGCGCTTTCAATCGCAGTGTCCGATCCCATCGCTCCCATGGCGATGCCGATATCCGCTTCGTTCAGGGCCAACGCGTCGTTGATGCCGTCGCCCACCATGGCGACGGTGTGGGTTTGCTTTTCCTGTTTCAGCATTTCAAGCTTTTGTTCAGGAAGCAGCTCGCTCATCATTTCATCCACATCGACGGCCTCTGCGATCTTGTTCGCCTCTGCCCTGTTATCGCCGGTCATGACGGAGATCCGGCTGACGCCGAGCCCGCGAAGTGAGGCGAAAGCCTCCGTCACGTCGGTCCGGAGGATATCGCGGAAAACGATGCTGCCCAGCACTTTTCCGTCTTTCGCCACCCAGGTGGTGGAACCGCTTTCGGCGTCCTCATGGGGGAGCGTATGACCGGTTTTATTCAGATAACGGCGGTTGCCGAGAACGATCCGATGCCCGTCCTTTTCTCCGCATACGCCGTTTCCGGCGGTTTCCGTGATGGTATAGTCCTTGTCATAGTCAAGCTCGCCGCACAGACGAACGACCGCCTTCGAAGTGGGGTGCAGCGAGCCGTGCGCTACGGCGGCAGCATTTGTCAGCAGCTCGTTTTCATCTTTCGCGTTCAGCAGTTCGATATCGACCGCTTCCAGCGTACCGTTGGTGATGGTGCCTGTTTTGTCAAAAATAAAGGAATCCGCGTCCGTCAGCTTTTCGATAAACGCCGGGTTCTTGATAAGAACGCCCCGTTTGGAGGCGGCTCCCAGCGCGGCGATGATGGGAGCGCTGGAAACCAGCATATACCCGCAGGGGCAGCTGACCACCAGTACGGCGATGGCCTTGGAGATATCTTTGGTGAAAAACCAGATCAGCGCCGCAACCACCAGCACGAAGGGAATATAATACTTCATGAAGCGGTCGACAAGCCTTGTCTCCGGCAGCGTCATGTTTTCCGCGTTTTCCAGCAGTTGCACGATCCGGTTGAAAGAGGTGTCCACATAGGCCTTATCCACCCGCACGGTCAGCATGCCGTCGATATTCATGGTGCCGGCGTAAACTTTATCGTTGACCGTAACGCTCTTGGGCAAGGATTCACCGGTCAGCGATTTCTGATCCATATTGGCTTCGCCCTTGATTACCGTGCCGTCAATGGGCAGCGACATGCCTGATTTGACGATGATCACGTCCCCCGCCTGCAGCGTTTTTGCGTCTACCTCGCGCTCCGTTCCATGCTCGGAGAGCAGCGCCGTTTGGGCCTGCATCTTTTTCAGCCCCTCAATGGCGTCCCTGCCGCCCATAATGCTTTTTTCCTCAAAAAAATGCACAACGGTCAGAATGACCGGGATCAGGATCGCCACAATGAACTGTCCGTCAAGCACGGCAACAATCATCGCGACGGAAACGAGGATCTCCATGGAGGCGCTCACGTCTTTCTGCAGCAGCCCGGTGATCGCAGTGCGCAGTACCGGCAGTCCGATGATCAGCACGCTGACGAGATAAATCAGCTCCGATACGGCCGTCTGGTCGGGGTAGATGCGGCTGAAAATCAGCCCGGCGGCAAAGAAGACAAGCGCAGCGGCGGCGGAGGCAATCGCCCCCGACAGCCGTTTTTTGTCTTTATCCGAGATATAGGTGGCGGACTGGTCCCGAAGGGATTCTTCCGCCATGTGATTGATCTTTTTCATGTTTGCTGTCTCTCTCCGAGTGAGAACAACCCGGTCATTTCTTTGTGTTGGGCAGCACCACACGGGTCGTGCCGCCGGGGGAATCGGGAGTGACGATAGTCGCGCCGCTCTGCTGAAGGATCTTGGCCACTCTGGAACGGAAAACGCCGTTTTTCACGACCTCTGGGTTTTGCTGATATTGCAGGTACAGACCCTTGAATTCCTCCGTAATGGAGGTGGCCTTGGCCACCGCTGCCGACTGCGCCGCGTTGGCGTCGTCCACCAGCTGCTTGGATTTTGCCTCCGCCGCGGGGATCGCTGATTCCTCGTAATCCTTTGCCTGCTGGATCAGCGTTTGCTTCTGTACCGAGGCGGTCGTCGCCTTATTGAAAGCGTCTATGGCCTCTGTCGGCGGCGTCACCACCGTCAGCTCGATATTCGTCAGCGTCACACCGAGGCCCGTCCGGTCAATGACCGACTGGGCGTTTTTCATGGTTTGGGAGGTGAGAGCGGATTTTTCCGTGGTCAGCACGTCGTCCACCGCCGTTTTGGTGATCATTGCCGTCATCTCAGAGGTGATAATGCCGTTGAGTGTTGTGGAAATATCATTGACGCGCAGCGCGTAAGCAACAGGGTCGCTGACTTTATATTTCAGCACGATGTCCAGCCGTACGATATTGCTGTCGCCGGTGATGGCGTAGCCGTTGGTTTGCACCGGGTTGCCGATGGTCGCGCCTGTCCCGTACAATGTCCCCACGGAAAGCTCCTGGATCCGTTCCACCGGGATCTTCACCACTTCGTCAATAAAATTCGGCAGTGAGAAGTGAAGCCCCGGCTGTTTGATTTGCTCTTCCCGTGTTTCGCCGGTAATGGCGCCGAAGCGGAGCACCACCGCCACCTCGCTGCTGTCCACCTTATAAATACCGGTCAGCAGAATGATGGCGACGGCAACGACCAGCGCCCATTTCAGGTATTTGATCCCTGCATTGAGGAAGCCCTCAAATATTTCAATACTTTTTTTCTTCATAGCGGTCCATCCTTCTTATCTCAAACTTCCGTCTGTTCTTATTGATCGGAAGCGAGAATGTCAAAGGCGGAATCCTCCGCGTTCATGATAATGACGGTGTCGGCGGAAACGGAGTTTTCCAGCGCGATCAGCTTTTTCAGATAGATGAACAACTCCGCGTTGGCGTCGTAGGCTTCGCCGTAGATCTCCGCGATCTTCTTTTCGGTTTCTGCGTTGATCTTGGCGGCCTCCGTCTGACCGTTGGCGACGATCTCCGCCGCTTTCGCGTCAGCCTCGCTGGTGATTTTTGCCGCGTCGCGGCGGCCTTCTGACAGCAGCTTTGTCACCTGCTTTTCGCGGTCGGCAATCATCTGATCCAACACGCTCTGCAGGTTATCCTCCGGCAGGGCGATGCGTTTGATGCGCACCTCCTCCACGGCGATACCGTAATCCTTCAGCGCTTTTTCCGCGATCTGCTGCTTCATTTCCGCCGTGATCTCATTGATCTTGATGTTTTCAAGATCCGTTGAAACCAGCGAAGAAAGTTCATAGCTGCCCATCACGCCGTTCTTGACGTTGGAGGTCAGGTCGTTCAGATAGACGGCGGCGTTCTGCGTATCTCCCACGCTGGTATAGAATTTCAGCGGGTCGCTGACGTGCCAGATCACGTAAGTCTGCAGAATGATATTCTTTTTGTCGTTGGTCAGTGTCTCCGTATATCCCGAATCCATATACTGGCTTCTGGCGTCAAAGGTCAGCACCTTTTCAAAAGGAGAGGGGAGTTTCAGATAGAGCCCCGCCTCCGTGCAGACCTTCCGCACGTCGCCGAAGCGGGAGACGATGGCATAGTTCCCCTCCCGGACCGTAAAGCAAAATCCGTACACAAAAATAATGGCGACCAATAAAGCGGCCGAAACCCATTTGATCCATTTTTTCATTTCGTTACCCTCCGATCAGTCTTCCGTAAAGCTGTTTTTATTGCGCTTCGCTGTTGGCGGGCTTGGAAGACAGGATAAAATCTGAATTGTTGACGACGGTGGAATTGCCTGAAAAATTGACCATATAATCCGACAGATTATGGTCGCCGATGAAGACGTAAACCTTGTTGCCGGAGACGACCGTCTCGAAGGTGTCCAGATATTTCGCCAGCGTCACCGCGCCGGGATGCCGGCGGTAGGCCTCTGCGGCAGCCAGGAAACCGTCGATCTCATACCGTACGTCGGAAACGCGCTTTGTCTGCCCTTCGGCACCTCGTCCGGCTTGATCAGACTCTGCACAA
>CAMVNL010000223.1 GCA_947168785.1 uncultured Clostridia bacterium
AATGGCTTTTTCAACGGGGATGACGTGCATGCCGATGCCGGCTCCGCCGGGCGGGACCAGCTTGGCGGCCAGCTCCAGAGGCTCCTGGGGAGCCAGGTTGAACATGGTCGCGACCTCCGGGTGGTCGTCGGTCAGGGTCCTGTGCTCCACCATGTATTCGCCGGAGCCCACCACCCACTTGGGGATCCAGTACTGGATATGCTGGTCGGCGTTGTCCCGGTTCTGCTCGATGATGCCGATCCACAGCAGGTGGTCAATGACCTTTTGGGCCTCTTTATCGCTCATGTGGTTCATGGCGGCCAGCTCGGAGGTGGTGTAGCCCACGCGGCGGGTCTTGAAGCTGAGCATGAATTTGACCTCATCCTTGGTCAGCAGCCGGTCGAGGATCCAGAAATCCATGTGGTTTTCCTTCATGCCGCCGGGGAGCTTGCGGGGGATGGAGTCGGTAATCATCACGGCGAGCTTTTTGACGAGCTTCGCCTTTTCCGGGTCGTCGCAGTGATGACCGTCAACGGGGTAATCCCGCTCGTTGACGTGGATGTTGGTGTTGACTTCTTTTACCATAATTAACCTCTGTTATTTGGTAGCGCGGCACCTCAGTGCCGCTGTGAACGGGCTGTAAAATGGATGCGTTGGAAACAGTTGTTTGCGTTAGGAGCGGCACTGAGGTGCCGCGCTACGGCGGGATGGAACAGGCGGTTGTTTAAGGCAAGGTGGAAGCTGCCGGAAGGTGCAGACGGCGTGATACGCCGTGCTACGGGGTTGTTGAATCCGGCTTAACGGCGTAAGACGCCGTGCTACTGCCTATTGCCTACTGCCTATTGCCTAAATCCCTCACTCAATCGGTATCTTGATCGTCACGTCGCTGGTGGGATACGCGGCGCAGGCGTGGACGTAGTTGAAATCTCTGTCCGCGGCGCGGCGTCCGTCGTTTTCGGGGCAGACGTAAACGCTGCCGGAGAGGACCTTGGTGCGGCAGAAGCCGCATTCGCCGCTGCGGCAGCCGGTCTCGATGCGGATGCCCGCCCGTTCCAGCGCCACCACAAGGCTCTCCGTCGCCTTGGCCGGGATCACGTCCTCGTGGACGCCCCTGCGGACGGTCAGGTTAAAGGTCTTGTCCTTCAGCTCCAGCGGATAGCCGGGGAACGTGGTGATATCCTTCGCCTGACCGAAGACCTCGAAGCGCACGCGGCGTTTCGGCGCGTTCAGTTTGTCAAGCTCGCCCCGCAGGAAGGTATACATGGCCTGGGGGCCGCAGATGAAATACGTGGTATCCGCCGCGGAATACTTCTTGATCAGCTCGGCGGTCAAAAAGCCTTTTTCCCCCTGCCAGTCCGGCTCGTCGCCGGAGAGGACGTGAACGATATGCACCTTGTCACTCTTGATGGCGTCCAGCTCCGCTTTCATGACGATATCGTCGGAGGAGACGGAGCCGTAGAGGATGGTCAGGTCCATGTCGAGGGTGCCGTGGGCCACCTCCTTGGCCATGGAGGCAAAAGGCGTGATGCCTACGCCGCCGGCCAGCGCGACAACGTGCTTCGCGTCACGCAGGGGCTCGTAATAGAACTGGCCGCAGCCCATGAGGCCCTTAAAGGTATCGCCGACCTTGACGGAATCGTTGATATAGTCCGCGATGAAGCCGTCGCCCCGGGAACGGCGGACGGTGATCTCCACGAAGGGGTCCTCCCCTCTCGCTTCAAAGGGCGCGGAGGAGATGGAGTAGGGGCGGGAGATGACGGAATCGCCGATGACGAAATCCAGCACGATGTACTGCCCGGCGTAGAAGAAGGGCAGCTTGCCGCCGTCCGCGTGGGCGAAGCGGACCGTTTTGGCGGGCTTGCTGGCCTCCCGGATCTCTTTCACGACAAGGTCCAGCTTGCCGGGATGCCACTCTTTGACCACCTCGGCGATGGGGTCGATCTTTTCAGGTGCGGAAGAAGCGCTGGCGAAGGCGTTCAGTCTCGCCTTGGTGACGCGGGACGCGCCCGTGACGTCTTTCAAAAATCCTTTGATCTTCATTTTGCCGCCTCCTCTGCCGCCATGGTATCCAGTACGTTTTTCGCGGCCTTTCTGCCGTTGGTGACCGCCGGGCCCATGCCGTCGCCGGAGATGGCGTGGGCGCCCGAGAACTCCAGGTGCTTGATGAAGCTCTCCTCCTCCGCGGTCTGGAGGCGCGCGATGATGTGGTCCTCCATGGTATGGGCGTAGCCGTAGATGCAGCCATTCCAGGCGTTGGTGTAACGGTTCACGGTCATGGGGGTCTCGATGACGATTTCGAGAATGTGGTCCAGCAGGTTGACGCCGAGATAAGCGCTCATTTCGTCGATCATCTGCTTTGCAACTTCGTGCTTGACCCGGTCGTAGTCCTCCGCCTTCACGGTCTTCCAGCCCTTCACCTGCGGAAGCGTGGTGATGGAGTAGGAGCAGGTGCCGGGCGGGGTGGCGGTATCGTTGCCCAGGTTATGGCAGATGCAGGTCAGGTAACGGTAGGGACCGAGGCCCGCTAAGTCTTTATAGAGCAGGTCGGTATCCATGGTGTCGCCCTTAAATACGCTGTAATCCTTGATGCCCAGATTCTCGGCGGTGTCGTCCAGGATCATGATGACGGAGAAGGCCGTCAGGCTCAGGCGGCGGCCGTTGACCATCTTGATGGCCTTGGAGGGGACCTCCGACGCGGGTTCAATCATGGAGGTATAGACCTTGTTGGGATAGGCGGAGGAGATCACGTAGTCGGCGTGGATCTCGTCGCCCCTTGCGGTGCGCACGCCGTAGGCCTTGCCGTCCTTCACAAGGATCTTCTCCACGTGCTGACGGTATTCGATCTGCACGCCCATGGCCTCGGCCCGCTCCGCCATCTTCAGGCTCATCTCATGGCTGAACTTGCGCGGGATATAGGAGCCGTAGCCCACGTAATCCGCCCTCAGCACGGAATAGATGGTAAAGGGCAGGTCGGAGAAGCCGCTGCCCACGTAGATCCAGTAGGGCGCGAGCAGGTCCTGCGCCTTTTTGGGAAGGTCGAAGGAGTCGATGACCTCCTTCGTGGTATAGCCGGCGGTCTTGACGAAGGCCTCGTGCTTCAACAGCATCTTCGCCTTGCTCATGGGATGGATGGACAGCTCATTGACGGAATCGAACACGGTGTTGCAGAGGTTCAGCAGGGACAGCACCTTGTCGTAGGTGCCGGGGACGACGGCGTCGATCTCCTTGGCGAAGGTGGAAAGCCCCGGATGGAGCGTGACTTCCAGCCCCGGCAGGGAGGCGTGATAGGCCTCGGGGACCTTGAGCCATTCGATATCCACGCCCATGTCGTCGAAGAATTTGCCCACCTTCAGGCGGTTATCCTTTTCGCCGATGGACATCATCTCGTGCAGGGCGGCTTCGATCTCAATGCCGCCGCGCACAAAGCTGGACGCGATGCCGCCGGGCAGGTTGTGGCGCTCCAGCACCAGCACGTCCTTGCCCTTATCGGCCAGCATCAGCGCCGAGGAAAGCCCGGCCAGCGCCCCGCCGATGACGATCACGTCATAGTGGTCTTTGTAGAATTTCATGAATGATACCTTTCTTGATCGGGTAGCACGGCGCATTGCGCCGTCCGGCGGTTATGATTTACAGAACGTAAAAATCAGCCACGGAATTTTACAGTTGCGCTTCACAGCGAAGGAACGTTTCCGGGGACACGTCAGACGGCGCAATGCGCCGTGCTACGTTGTTGTCGGCGCCTCGTTTAACGGCGTGAGACGCCGTGCTGCGTTGTTGTGGCGCCTCGCTGCGGGTAAAAAAAGCAGCCATAAACAGCGAAGAAGAGGGGCAAGCGCGTTGCCCCTCAGGATATAGATGCAATCAGAAGAACCGCTCCACCAGCTCGCGGGAGTACTCGGCGGTCTCGTCCATGTCGCCGAAGCTCATGATCTCGCCGGCATAGAAGGTGTCGTACTTATCCTGCATGGCTTCCACTTTCTCATACCAGCCGGCCGCATAGTCGGCGGAGAAGACGTGCGGGAAGTAATAGACGCTCCACTCGTTGACCACGTTGGAGGCGGGGTTGTGCATGGTCTTCAGATCGTCCAGCACCATCTGCTTGCACTCCTCATAGGGGATTTCCTTGCTGTTCTTGTGCTTACGCAGGGCGTAGGTGGTGATGACCTGATCCTTGGTGTCCTTCCAGCGGCGATAGTAGACCATCAGGCGGCCCAGCTTTTCGGGCACCATGTTGTCGAACACGTAGTAGGAGATCTCGGGATGGTCCTCGGGCTTGGTCTCCACGGCCAGCACGTCGTAGCGCTCGTAGTCGATCTTGGAGAACAGGGCCTTCTCGTCCTCGCGGGCGTCGAAGTAGTCCACCATGCCGATCTGGCCGTCGGCGCGCTTGCCCGGGATGTAGAGCGGCGCGGTGACGATTATCTTGTCATACTCTTCCACTTCGCCGTTGACGGTGACGTACACCTTGCCGTCCTTGCGCCCCACCTTCTCGATGTGGCTGTTGAGGCGGGCGGGATGCTTCAGATGGTCGTTCAGGGATTCCCAGATGAACTGGGTGCCGTTCTTCCAGGTCCACAGGTTGACCTTGACGAAGTTCATGGTGGTCTGGAAATCCAGATATTTCAGCACGTAGGCCGCCGGGATCTCGTCAAAAAAGCCGTAACCGAAGGAAGTGTAGGGTCCGATCCAGATGTCCTGAATCAGGTCTACGCCGTTCTTCTTGCAGAACTCGCTGAAGGGCAGGCACAGATCCTTCAGGTTGGGGTTGACGCCGCTGACGGGCTCGCGCTTGGCGCTGGTCTGGGAGAAACCGTCGTAGCGGCCCTCGGACACGCCGCGGTGGCCGTTGACGTCGTAACCCTTATATTTGGTCTCCAGCAGTTCGCCCAGCTTCTTGACCTGCTTTTTCATTTTCAGCAGGC
>CAMVNL010000224.1 GCA_947168785.1 uncultured Clostridia bacterium
ACGCAGCTGAGGCTGCGTGCTACCTCCTATTGCCTATTGCCTATTGCCTACTTACCTATTACCTACTGCCTATTGCCTACTGCCTATTGCCTCACTTCACACTAAACAGAATGGACCCGTAGGACGGATAGGGCCAGCACTTGGCGTCGGTCTTCATCTCCAGCTCGTCCACCAGAATGCGCAGCTGCGTCATATCCGCCACGATCCTGTCGCGGCTGAACCGGGCAAGCGAAGCGGAATCCTCGCAGTCGTTGGCGGCGATCATGTCGCTTTCCAGCTCCTTTTTCTTGGCGTAGACCGCGCTTTCCAGGGAGGACAGCTCCTTCACCAGCTCCGTCTCATAGTCGCAGGCAACGGAGAAAGCCAGCGCCGCCTTCGCGTTGGCCGTATCGGCCAGCTCATGGATATACCGGCTTTCGGCGGGCAGGATATCCTTATTCACCATGTCCAGCATGGCCAGCGCCTCGATGTTGATGATCTTGCTGTAATTCTCGTTCATGATCTCGCAGCGGGCGCGCATCTCCTCCTCGGAATAGACCTTATGGGAGGTAAACAGGGCGACGTTCTTTTCATCCAGATAATGAGCCAGCGCGTCGGGGGTAGATTTCAGGTTGCAGAGGCCACGCTTTTCCGCCTCGAAACGCCAGGCGGCGTCATAGCCGTTGCCGTTGAAGATGATGCGGCTGTGGTCGGTGACGACGCGGCGGATCAGGTCGTGCAGCGCCTTTTCTCTGTCGTCGGAGGCTTCCAGCTCATCGGCAAACTGCCGCAGACTTTCCGCCACGGCGGTGTTCAGCACCACGTTGCACTCGGAGATGGAATCGGAGGAGCCCAGCATACGGAACTCGAATTTGTTGCCGGTAAAGGCGAAGGGAGAGGTGCGGTTGCGGTCGGTGGTATCCTTGGGGAACCGGGGCAGCGTGTGCACGCCCACCTTCAGCAGTTCCTTTTCCTTGCCGCCGTAGGGAGTGTCGTTCTTGATGGCCGTCAGGATCTCCGTCAGCTCTTCACCGAGGAAAATGGAGACGATGGCGGGCGGCGCTTCGTTGGCCCCCAGCCGATGATCGTTCCCCGCGCTGGCGATGCTGATGCGCAGCAGCTCCTGAGAGTCGTCCACCGCCTTGATCACCGCGCAGAGGAACAGCAGGAACTGGGCGTTTTCCGCCGGCGTGTCTCCGGGGTTCAGCAGATTGACCCCGGTGTTGGTGGAGATGGACCAGTTGTTGTGCTTGCCGCTGCCGTTGACCCCGGCGAAGGGCTTTTCGTGCAGCAGACACACCATGCCGTGCTTGCGGGCGATCTTCTGCATCAGCTCCATGGTGAGCTGGTTGTGGTCGGCGGCGATGTTGGTGGTGGTATAGACCGGCGCCAGCTCGTGCTGGGCGGGGGCCGCCTCGTTGTGCTCCGTCTTGGCAAGGATCCCCAGCTTCCACAGTTCCTCGTCCAGCTCCGTCATGAACCGCTGCACACGGGGCTTGATGGCGCCGAAATAGTGGTCGCCCAGCTCCTGCCCCTTGGGCGGGCGGGCGCCGAAGAGGGTGCGGCCCGTATAGATCAGGTCTTTGCGCTTGTCAAAGACCGACTGGTCGATCAAAAAATACTCCTGTTCCGCACCGACGGTCACGTTGACGGAGGTCACGTCCTCGTTGCCGAAGAGCCTGACGATGCGCATGGCCTGCCGGTTCAGCGTCTCCATGGACCGCAGCAGCGGGGTCTTTTTATCCAGCGCGTGGCCGCCGTAGGAACAGAAGGCCGTGGGGATGCACAGCACCCCGTCCTTGATAAAGGCGTAGGAGGTGGCGTCCCAGGCGGTGTAGCCTCTCGCTTCAAAGGTGGCGCGAAGGCCGCCGGAGGGGAATGAGGAAGCGTCCGGCTCGCCCTGGATCAGCTCTTTGCCGGAGAACTCCATCAGCACCTTGCCGCCCTCGGCCGGCACCACGAAGCTGTCGTGCTTTTCCGCGGTGACGCCCGTCATGGGCTGAAACCAATGGGTAAAATGGGTGGCGCCCTTTTCAATGGCCCAATCCTTCATGGCGGAAGCCACGGAATTGGCAAGGCCCACGTCAAGATGACGCCCCTGCTTGACCGTGCGCTGCAGCTGACGGTAGACGTCCTCCGACAGACGCTCCTTCATGACGGAATCGTTGAACACGTTGCAACCGAAATATTCGCTGACCTTTTTCATTGTTTTCCACCGTTTCAAAAGAATAGAAAGGGGCCGCAGACGAACTGCAGCCCCCTTGCTGTTGCTATTTATTTTACCGACTGCGGCGGCGTTTGTCAAGAGGTTTTTGCCGCCCCCCAGCCTTATTCTTTCTCTTCCGGCTCGATTAGGCCGTAACCGCCGTCGTCTCTCTGATAGACCACCGCCACGTTGTCAGAGGCGGCGTTGCGGAACATATAGAATTTATGTCCCAGCAGGTTCATCTGGAGGATCGCTTCCTCCACCGACTGCGGCTTGATCGGAATCGTCTTGGTTCTGACAAGCTCGAATTCCGTCTCTTCCTCCACCGGCTCTTCCGCGGGAAGATCATCGAACGCGCCGCTGCGCAGCCTCTTTTCGATCTTCGTCTTGTTCTTGCGGATCTGACGGACCAGCAGGTCCACGCATTCATCCAGCGCCTCGTTCATATTCTGGGCTCTGGCCTGCGCCCGGTAGATCATACCGTCGTGATTGATCGTGACTTCAACGCTCTGGGAGGTTTTCTCAACGGTAGCGGTCACTTTTGCCGTAGCTTCTTCGCCGAAGAACCGGTCGATCTTATGCAGTTTTTTCTCGGCTCTCTCTTTGAAGTTTTCTCTCGGCGTACATTTTCTGCCTACTACTGTGATGTTCATAACCACATCCCCTTTTTCAATATATATTAACAAAAGAAAACGGACGAATGCCGCTCAGAAATCTGTCAGACACCGCCCTTCTTCTTTTTGTTTCCTTTGTTTCGTCTATATTATACCACCGACGGATCGGTTTGTAAAGCGTTTTTATGGATTTTTACCATATATTTTTTATAGTCGTCATTATTTTTATAAATAATGTCAGCCACAGAAGCCTAACGGTTGAAGTAATACCCGCCCAGCAAGCGGCGGATCAGCGTCCCCAGCGCCTCTTCGCTGACGCGGCAGCCGGTCTCGATATAGTTCCTGGCGATGACGCTGAGGCTGTCCGCCATGAAATCCACCAGAAACTGCCGCTCCGCGCCGGTCACGTCGCCCATGAAGCCGTCGCACCCCATGAAGCAATCCCGCTGCATACGGTAGAGGCAGTCGATCATCTGATTGCGAACCAGCAGTTCGATCAGCTCCCGGTTTTCCACGATATAGGCCGCATAGCTGCGGCTGAAATGGTCGAGGCTGTCCTTTCGGCAGACGGTCTGCTGCGGCTCCGGCGCATAGCGGCAATGACGGCCCAGCTCATAGATCATCACGTTCTCTTTGCTGCCGAAGACGGAATAAAAGGTCTGACGTGATACCCCCGCCGCCTTGCAGATCCGGCTGATGCTGACGGAGGCGTAGTCATTCTCCCGCAGGAGCGAAAGCAGCGTATCGGCGATGAGCTGCTGGGAGAGCAGCGCGGTCTTGTTATGCCCTTCGTACAAATAAACACCCCGTTTGAAAACTGTCGTCAATTTCCACTTGACAACTGTCAGGTTTTATGATATAACTATATCACAAAGATAGACAACTGTCAAGGTTTTCGCCGACCCGGCGCAAATTTTTTTAACCATTATTTAGCACTCTCATTTTAAGAGTGCCAGTAATTTCAATTAACAACAATATCCCTTTACAAAGAAAGGAAGCGATTTACATGTTTGTCATCCCCATCTATAATATCACGGCGCTGCCCCACGCCGCCGTCTATCTGCGGCGAAAGGACTTCATGGCCAGTGCCCGTCGCGAACCGGAAGCGGGCGAAAAGGTGATCCTGCTCTATACCCGCACCGAAGAGAATCAGACTGCCTTCACACCGGAGAGCTTTCAGAATCTGGCCGTCACCGGCCGCATCCGGGAGGAGGACCTGAACGGCTTCGTCGCCATCGACACCCTCGACCGCGTCGGCGTGGACGATCTGGACGTGTCCGAGGAGGGCAAGATCCAGCTTTCCATCTCCGCCCGGCCGGAAACTGACGACCTCCCCGACGAAGAGGAGCAGAAAATGTACCGGTCCGTCCGGCAGGCCCTGCGGGAATTCAGCGAGGGCAAGGAATGGGCCAACGTGGCGGAGCATCTGATGAACTACTGCGACAACCTGAACGGGCTCATCGCCATCGTCTCCTCCTTTTTCGACATGCCGGCGGACGAAAAATACGCCCTGCTGGAAGAGAACAGCAAGCGCCGGCGGGCGGAGGCCATCGAACGGACCATTCTGGAATTCATTGAAATGGCGAAGCTTGCCAACGACGGCACCGAAAAGCGGGAGGAGGACTTCCACAAGCAATACCGGGAGGCTGCCATCAAAAAGCAGATCGCCTATCTGCAGAACGAGCTGGATAAGCTTCACCCGGAGAACGTGACCGCGCTGCGCAAGCTGGAAAAGGCCGTGGAGGACGCGGGAATGAACGAGGAAGCCCGCACGGAAGCCGACCGTGTGCTGGGCCGCATGAAAAATGAAGGCGAGAATTCGCAGGAATACGCCATGCTCTACGACTATCTGGAATTCCTCACCTCTCTGCCCTGGAAAAAGGAGGCCGCCGCCTCCATCGACCTGCAGGAAGCCCGTGAGATCTTAGAGCGCGATCATTTCGGCCTGAAAAAGGTCAAGGAACGCATCATCCAGCAGATCGCGGTGCTGAACCTGAAGCAGGAGCAGTCCGGCTCCATCCTCTGCTTTGTGGGGGCGCCGGGCACGGGCAAGACCAGCATCGGCAAATCCATCGCCGACGCGCTGCACCGCCCCTACGTGC
>CAMVNL010000225.1 GCA_947168785.1 uncultured Clostridia bacterium
GGCCGTTTTTCCGGGCCGAGGCGATGCGGTCGATCAGCTCCTCAAAGCCGTCCGCCGTGTAAGGTTCATGGGGCGTGACGCCGGGCGTCATCATGTTTTCAATCGTGACAAGATTGATCCTGTCGTTGGCGTCGTAGGTTTTGATGCCGGAAAAATCCAGCGTCTGATTTCTGCGCATTAGAAATTCTCCTCTTTAATTTCAGAAAAGCAGCAGCGAGCCCGCAATGACGAACTGCGCGATATAATAGGTGACGTGGTTGGTGACGATATCCACCGGACGGTTCTTTCCCTCGCCGAAATAGGTGCCGGAGAGGATCAGATCGGAGATGGCAAAGAACACGCCGCCGATCCCCATGACCAGCAGATGCATATTACCGGCGATTCCGGCAAAGACAGCCGAGAAAATGGCGAACGCCGTCATGAAGAACAGCAGGGCGCCGTAGAGCGTGGAGATCATCTTATAACTGCCGTAATGCAGCTTCATTGCCTTTTCGCCGAAAAAAACGACGAGTCCGACGATGACCGCGACCCCGCAGGCACACAGCAGCGCTTTGACGCTGAAACCACCCTCCGTGCCGAGAATAATCGCCGCGATAAAGAACAGATGCCCGACGGCAAAGGAGGAAAAGCCAAGCTTTGTAAACAGATCGTCGTCCTGCGGATAGCAGAATTTCAGGTCCAGCCAGATATCGCCCAGCAGGCCGAACAGCAGGCCGCAGACAACAAACATCGGGAATACACCGGGCGATTGAATGGCAGGAATCAACGCCGCAATCATAAAGCAGACGCTGGTCATGGCCTTACAGGCCAGCGCCGCGGGGGTCGCCTTTTTTACGCGCCTTGCCAAAAACATCGAAAGAAAGACAACGCCGAAAACAACCATTGCGCCGAACAGAATATACGTCATATCCATCTTCAGAAGCTCCTTTGTCTTTTTTCTTCATCTTATCACAAATATTGCGTGATTACTATACTTTTTTGATTTTTTTGTTTGCTTTATGCTGAAAAATATGGTACAGTGATTGTATAATCCGATCGCTCAAGGAGGACTTCATATGAGAATCATGAGCTTTAATCTGCTGTGCGGCGGAAAGGGCAACCGCAACTGGCCCAACCGCTCTCCCCTTGTCATCCGTACCATTTACAATTATGATCCCGATACCTTCGGGGTACAGGAGGCCCACATCGGCTGGATGAACGCCCTGAAAGCCTGCCTGCCGGCGTACGATTACGTCGGGATCGGCCGGGACGACGGAAAAGAAGCCGGTGAGTTTTCTGCCGTCTTTTATAAAAAGGACAAGTATGAGCTGCTGGATTCCGGCTCCTTCTGGCTGTCCGAAACGCCTGAAAAGCCCGGCAAGGGATGGGACGCCGCCTGTGTGCGCATCTGCTCCTGGGCGAAGCTGAAGGAAAAAGAGACCGGCAAAGAATTCGTCCATCTCAATACCCATCTGGATCACGTGGGTCCTGTCGCCATGCAGAAGGGAGCAGAGCTGGTCGCAGCAAGGGGCAGCGAGATCGCAGCAGGGCATCCCGCGTTCTTCACAGGCGATTTCAACGTAACGCCGGACTCCGCTCCCTGCAAGGCGGTGCTGGACGGCGGCTTTATCGACTGCCGCGACGCAGCCGGGGAGACGGACAAGGGGATCACCTTCCACGCCTTTGACTACCCGCATTACAAGGGCTCCGTCATCGACTACGTGTTTGCGAAGGGAAACGTCACCGTGAACCGCTTTGCCGTCGTCCGGGATTCGGTGGACGGCGATCTGCCCTCCGACCACTTCCCCGTGTTCGCGGACGTGGAATTCTGATGGAGGACGCTTTTTTCAGCCATTTGCAGGACCTTTCCGACCGGGCGGACCGGACGGGGACCTTTCAGTTCACCGACTTTCTGAATCTGGATGAACAGAACACCCTTGCCCGCAGCAGGACGGAACTGATCCGTTATACGCTGTTTGGCGGCGCCCAGGGGTGCGAAAGGGTGATGGCACGGTTCGGCGATCCGGAGGAATTCGGTTACGAAACGCCCTTCCCCATCGTCTGCGTCAGAATCGCGCCCCTGCAGCAGAAGTTCGCCGACGAGCTGAGCCATCGTGACGTGCTGGGAGCGCTGATGAACCTCGGCGTTGAACGGGAATGCCTCGGCGACATCGTCCTGCGGGACAACGTGGCCTATCTCTTTGCTCTGGAGCATATCGCGCCCTACCTCTGTGATCATCTGACAAAAGTGAAGCACACCAGCGTTTCCTGCGAGCCGGCGGAATCGCTGCCGGAGGGCCCTTTATTCCGCACGGAACAGGTCAATCTGAACGTGTCTTCCCTCCGGGTGGATTGCGTTGTCGCGGCGGTTTATAAGATGTCCCGGGGCAACGCGGAGAAACTCTTTGCCGCGCAAAAAGTATTCATAGACGGAAGGCTCTGCCCGAGCGGAGCCGTTCAGCTGAAGGAGGGAGACACCGTTTCCGTCAGAGGATTCGGCCGGTTCATTTACCGGAACGTCACCGGCAGTTCCAAAAAAGGTCGCAGCTTTGTCTGCGTAGAGAAATACATATAAGGCATCGCCGCACCATGAAAGGGCTGGGTGCCGCCTATATTACTAAAATTATCGAACCCTGAATGATTGAGCGTCATTCAGGGTTCTGTTTGGTCTATTTGCTTTGCAATGAAAATCGTTTCAGATACAGGATCTCACCGGAGGGGTGCCTGCCGATATTTTCAAAGCCGCTTTTCTCATATAGGCCTCTTGCAGGAAGGTTTCTTTCTGCGGTTCGCAGCAAAATCCCGCCGCAGCCGCGCGAAAGGCATTCCTCCACCACATAGCTCGTCAGATCCGTCCCCACGTGACGGCCCTTGAAGCCGTCCCGCACGGCGATCCCGAACCAGGGGATCATGGAATCCAGATCCCAGATAAAGGCGATCCCCACGATCAGGCCTTCCGCTTCCGCCACCCAGAAAAGATGGTCCGGTTTTCCGTTTTCAAAATACGCCATCACCCGCTTTTCGTTGCCATGATCAACGTTGAAAAAAGAGGCGCTTTCCTTTCCCATCTCGTCAAAAAATGACTGAACGCTTTTACGGTCTTCCGCGCGCATCGGCCGAAAAGAAATATTCTGATTATTCTGCAACATGCCACACCTCATCCTGCCGTTTTCTGATCGCGTCTCGCCACCGCTTCATCGTCTCCGGCGCAAAGGGCGGCTGACCTGCGAGATAATGATTGAAGCAGCGTTGGCCGTTGACGGTATAGTCGATCATCAGCAGCTTTTTGTCGCTTACAAACAGTGGCAGCCGCGCCAGTTCGGCGTTTTCTCCTGCCGGTATCGTTTTTCGTCCCTGATACAGCAACTGCCCGGATTCAAAATCAGCAACGGCACAAGAAACCTCGGCGTCCCGGCGGGTGTCGTTGGAGACAAGGAGCGGGCATTCCCAGCCGCTCAGTTCGCCGATGAACGCCAGCACAGGGTTCTGGGACGCTTTGATATAATAGAAAGCCAGTTTTTTGCGGTAATAATAATCCACCACCGCGTCTGAGATCTGCGGCCACCCGTCGATGATGTTCCACCAGATGATGCCGCTGCGTTTCCATTTGAGGGCCCGCGTCCGTTCGATGAAAAACTTGAAGGCCTCCGCCTGGGAGATCTGCGACAGCGCGGCAAATTCCTCCAAATCGTCGGGGACACTGCCGAACAGAATAGAAACGTGCTTCGTCATCATGATGTTCCGGTCGTTACCGGGGCTCAGCCGCGTATCCTCGGTGCTGTGGGCGGCGTAATACCGGTTGATCAGCGGGTAGAGCTGATCCTCCGGGATAAACTGCCGGATGCTCTCCGGAGAGGGGCAGCCATGAAATCCCGCTTCGCCGATAAAGGAGGCGGTGGCATCCTTATAAAACGGATCTTTGTAATACGCCCTCGCGCCCCAGGTATGCTGCTCCGGTACGGTATCGCAGGAAAAACCATCCGGCACCTCCGGCGAGCTTTTCAGATAATAACGGTAGGGGTCGTGCCGTTTGATCAGCGACGGGATCAGCTCATGGGAAAACCGGCTGACCCGCGCGTAATATTCGGGATAGCGCAGCCCTACCAGCTTCATATCCACCTCGTTATCCGAGGACCAGACGCACAAGCAGGGATGGTTACGCACTTTTTTGATGTGCTTGACGACCTCGTCCTCCACCGTTTCAAGAAAGTGGGCCGTTTCGGGATAGACCGTGTTGCCGAAGGCGAAATCCTGCCAGACGAGAATCCCGTCCCGATCGCAGCGGGCGTAGAAGGCGTCGCTCTCATAAATGCCGCCGCCCCACAGGCGGATGATATTGCAGCCGCATTCGTTGACCAGATCCAGCACGGGATCCACCCGCCCCGCGCACCGGGAATGGAACGCGTCGGTGGGCACCCAGTTGGTACCCTTGCAGAAGATAGGCGTATCGTTCACGTAAAAACGGAACTTCTGCGCCCCCGGTGTAAAATCCCGTTCCAGCCGCACCGTCCTCAGACCGATGCGATCCGTCCTCCGGTCCCGCAGCACACCCTTTATATAGAGCGACGCGGTGATCTCATACAAGTCGGCGTCGCCGTACCCCTTGGGCCACCATAGCTTCGGCGACAACACCCGGTAATCCCCGTTGACGGCAGTGAAGATCGTTTTGACCTCAAAGTCAAATTCCGAATCCCGGCATTTGCCGTGAACGACGATCTTCATGTCGTCCAGATCGTCCTCGTCGGAAGCAAACCGGAAGGCATACCGCAGCAGGGCGTTCTCCTCCGAAGCCTCCGTGACAGAATAATAGATTTCTGTAAATCGGGTGTTCTTCTTCGTCAGCAGCGTCACGTCCCGCCACAGCCCCGCCGTCATCATCCGGGGAAAGATATCCCAGACGAAGCTGTGGGCGGGTC
>CAMVNL010000226.1 GCA_947168785.1 uncultured Clostridia bacterium
CCTGGACGACGTGACGGAGGAAGTTTACCTGTTTGAACCGATGATCCGCGCCGCCGGTCAGGCGGACTGACTGAACTGTAAGGAGACGAACCATGAACCGTTCCAAGCTGATAAAACTCCTGTCCCTGACGCTCTGCGCCGTGCTGCTGCTCGGCCAGGTCCCGGCGTTTGCCGCCGCCTCCGCCTCTCCGGAGGGGCTTCGGCTCGCCGTTGTGTCGAACCTCCGCTATTTCCCGGATTCGCTTGCCGGGGATAAGGGGGAGGCCTATTATACCTATACGCAGGGGGCCGGCGTCAACGGACGAGATCAGGACGCGCTGCTGGAGGCGGCCTTCCGGTCGCTGCGTCGGCAGGCGGAGGAAAACAGCCTTGACTGCCTGGTGATCTGCGGCGACATGACGCCCGGAGGCGAGTATGACGGCGCCGCCGCGCTGGCGCAGAAGCTGCGCCTCTTCGCCTTTGAGACGGGCTTAAAGGTTTACGTCGTCAACGGCGACCGGGATATCAACAATCCCGCCGCCGCCGACTTCAACACGAACCTCCGCCGGAGCGCCCGCGGGATCACCCAGGCGGAATTCGCGGACCTGTTCGGTGATTTCGGCTACAACGACGCCTACCACACCTATCTGCCCCTCGGAAGCGGCGTGCAGGGGGCTTTGACCTATTCCGTGCGGCTGGAGCAGGGCTACCGGCTGATCCTGGCGGACGTGTGCCGCTATACCGCGGACTGCACCGCGGACCATACCGATGCCTGTGAAAGCGGCGCTGCCTTTTCGGAAGAACAGCTGCGCTGGGTGCTGGACGAGGCCGCCGACGCAAGAGCGAACGGCGAGATACCGCTGCTGTTCACCCACGCGGGGATCGTCCCCATGAATGATTTTGAAGAATACCTGCTGCCGGACGCCCTGGCGGATCACGCGTGGCGGCTGCGGGACCAACTGGCGGAAGCGGGCGTCCTCTGCTCCTTCAGCGGCAGCGTCAACGCGGCCGATACCGCCGTCTATGAAGCTGACTGCGGCCGGTCGCTCTATGCGGTCAGCGCCCCGTCCGTGACCCAGTTTCCCTTCGCGTACCGCGTCACGGCGTTTACCCCGGGCGAAGACGGCGCGGTGGAACTGAACTTTGAACAGCATGACTGCGACGAGGCGTGCGAGGTCGCCGCGCCGGGCGGCGGCGTTTATCCCGCGCCCTACCGGACCATCGGCTTTGCCAAGCAGTTCGGCGGCGCTTCCGACGCGCAGGCGTACCTCAATATGCTGGCGAAAGAAAAGCTCAGCGAGCTCTGCGCGGATATCATTGCCGCCGGCAGCGTGACGAAATACGTGGAAAGCCGCTTCGGCGTGGACGTGCGCGGCGCGGTGGTAGGCGCTGTGGGCAGCGGCCTGCGCCTCGGCCCCGTGACGATCCTGTCCTCCGCCAACGTGCTGTCGGTACTGGAGGATCTTGACGCGTCGCTGATGGAAAACTACGTCCGCCGCCCGTCGAAACTCTATCAGGCGGTGGCGCGGGCGGTCAAGGCTTTTGCGGAGATCCCGGTCTCCGACGTGCCCTGCACCCGCTATCTTGACGCCTACGGCTTCGGCGACGCGCAGCGGGGCGGCACGGTGGGGGAGCTGATTCTCGACCTGCTGGCCACCGTCAAGCCCGGCGATGAAAATACGGCGGAGGACGCGTTTTTGCAGGACGCGATCACGTCCTGTGCCTCTCCCGCCTTTGTGGCAAAGCTGGCGGAGGTGCTCCGCGTGCAGGTGGTGGACGGCATTTTCGTCAACGAGATCCTGGCGGGAACGGAGTTCCGCACCGGGGCGCTGTTCGCCGACCGGTCCGCCTCCGAAGCGGCCTATCTGCAGACGGTTTTCTCCGCCATCCTGTCCGTGGCGGCCTCTCACCTGCTGCAGGCGCCCACGGGGAGCGACGCGTGGAACGCGCTGGCGGGGCTGCTGACGGAAGGCCGCGGCGTCTCCGTCGGCGACGTGCTGGACCTGCTGCTGGACACGGGCTCTTCCTCCTCCGGCAAATCCGTCGACGCCTTCCTTGACACGGTGTTCGGCCTGCTGTTCGGGGAAGAACAGCTGACCGCCATCGGCGAGCAGCTCAGCGCCTATCTGGTCGACCTCAGCACAGACGGCACCGCCGATACCGGCGCGCCGTACAGGGCGAGCGGCGAGGGGACGCCCTCTGCGGACGAGCGGAACATGCGCATTCCCTCCATGGTGCAGATCGCCGTCAACAGCAATACCTCTTTCACGGTGACCTGGTTCACGAAGTATTCCGTCACCGGAACGGATATCGAGCTGATCCGGGAGGGCGGCGCGTTTACCGGCGTCCCCACCCGTTCAAATCTTATTGCCTCTGATACTGCCGCCGAAGCGCTGGAACGCTATGGCTTTGACTGCGGCAACTACGGCTTTTTCCCCTGCGCCCGTGAGGCGGTGCGTCACGTGATCACGGTGCGGGGCTTGGCCGCCGGGGCGAAGCTGCGCTTCCGCATCGGCGACGCGGCCAAAAACCTCTGGAAGGAGTGCGCCATTGAAACCGGCAAGGCAAGCGGGCCCTTCACCTTCCTGACCTGCAGCGATACCGACGGCGTGTCGGCGGCGGCCAACGATGCCTTTGCCGAGGCTCTGCGCATCGGGACCGAAAAGCTCGAGCCCGCCTTTCTGGTACACGCCGGCAATCTGGTGCGCAACTCCGGCAGCGACGCCCATTGGGCCCGGGCGCTGGACGGCGCGGCGGACGTGTTTACCCGCCTGCCGCTGCAATACGCCTCCGGCGGCAACGACGCCAACGGCGCGCACTCCGTCAAGAAGCATACGACCTATTCCCGCACGCCTTCCCAGTTTGACGAAAACGGCGTGTATTACTCCTTTGATTACGGCAACGCCCATTTTACCGTGCTGAACGCCAACGGGCTGCAGGCGAGTGGCCGGCTGACCGAACAGCAGCTGGCGTGGATGAAAGAAGACCTGTCGGCAAAGGCGGATTGGCGCATCCTCGTGCTCTCCGCTCCCGTCTTCGGTACGGAAAACGTCAATCCTACGCTGGAGACCCAGCTGAACGCGGTGATCGGTGAATACCACGTTGACCTGGTGCTGGAAGGCGGAGCGGGCGGTTATCTGCGTACGACATTGTTGAAGGGAGGCGCGCCGACGGATTCCCTGATGGATACCGTCAGCCGGAACGGGACCAATTATCCCGTTTATCTGGAGAACGCCTGCTACCTTGCCATGTCGTCCGG
Source organism: uncultured Clostridia bacterium (assembly GCA_947168785.1). GTDB lineage: Bacteria > Bacillota > Clostridia > Oscillospirales > Acutalibacteraceae > RUG806. The sequence continues at coordinate 3,239 of CAMVNL010000226.1, forward strand.
TCCCTGCGGCGGCGACGCTCCGGAGCAGACCCCCCGCAGCGACCATGCTGCGGTGGCCCTGCGGTCGGAACACCCTGTTTTCAGCGCGGTGACGATCGAGGACGACACCCTCTGCGTGGATTCCTACGCCGTGGAAGACGGCAACCTGGTGCGGATCGATACCTTCGGACTGAAAAAGGACTCCGTGACGATCCTGCGGGGAGACGTGAATATGGACGGCTCCGTGACCCCGGCGGACGCCCGATTGGCGCTGCGGGTGGCCGTGGGGCTTGACAGGGTCACGCCCATCACCAAAGCGGCGGCGGATCTGGACGGGGACGTCTACGTTTCCTCCGCGGACGCGAGACTGATCCTGCGGACCTCCGTGGGACTGGAGGAAGCGCCCCGTCAGGCGCGCATCTTCCTCTATGAAATGGCGAAATATCAGAACGCGTAACGACAGGCGTTCAGAATAAAGGAGCTGAATTCTCTATGGCTGACATCATTGTGGCGGGCGCCGGACACGGCGGACTCGGCGCGGCGGCGCTGCTGGCAAAGCAGGGACACCGCGTGACCGTGCTGGAGAAAAACGCACGGGAGAACATGGGCTACGACTGGACGGACATCTTCGACAAAAAAGGGTTGTTCGCCGTGGGACTGGACCTGCCGGAAGAAGGAAAGTACGCGCTGAAAAATGATATGACCTTCGTCTGCCCCTCCGGCGAGCACCGGCTGCGCCAGCATACGCCGGCGGATCAGCTGGAGATCCAAATGGAACGAAAGGATCTCTATGACATGCTGATCGCCCACGCGCAGAAATGCGGCGCGGCGCTGCAGTTTGAGACGGAGGTGCTGGGCCCCGTGATGCTGGGCAGCCGGGTGGCCGGCGTGCGCACCAAGGACGGGCCCGTCTATGCGGATCTGGTGATCGACGCCTGCGGGGCCTGTTCCCCGGTCCGCTCGCAGCTGCCGTCTTACCTCGGCATTCCCCGTGAGGCGGCGAAATATGAGATTTTCTACGTCTACCGGGCGTTCTATGAGCGGACGGCCCCCATGCCGGAGGACAACTTCAAGGTGCTGCTGCTCCACAACAATATCCTCGGCATCAGCTGGGTGGCGGCGGAGGAGGCCCACACGGACGTGCTGATCGGCCGCTTCGAGCCCTTCGGAATGGAGGAAGTGGAAACGGAGCTGGCCTCCCTGCGGGCGGAATGCCCGGAGCTGGGCGAAAAGCGCCTGCGAGGCGGTCAGTTCGTCAAGACCCCCGTACGGCTGGCGGCGGAGGTCATGGTGGCGGACGGTTACGCCGCCATCGGCGACGCGGCTTTCATGACGGTGCCGCTGATCGGCTCCGGCATCGCCAACTCCCTGAAGGCGGCAAAGCTGCTGGCGGAGGCGGTGCAGGCGGACCGGGAGGGGGCCTTCACGGCGCAGACGCTGTACGCCTATCAGAAGGCGTTCTTTGCCTCCCTCGGCGCGGGGCTGGCGCCCATCGCCTGCGTAAAGCTGATGCTGACCAAACTCACCTCGCAGGAGGTGGATTACCTCTTCGGTTCCGGCATCCTGAACGAAATGGACGTGACCATGGGGGCGGATACCACCAGTATCTTCTCCATGACAAAGGGCATGGACCCGCTGTCCCTGAAAATCAAGGCCTCCGGGCTCATCAAGG
>CAMVNL010000227.1 GCA_947168785.1 uncultured Clostridia bacterium
CGCGTCGGCCAGGCATTTGCCCGCCCGCAGGCTCAGGGAGATGCCGGAACCGCTGAGCGGCTCTGTCATGGCGGCGCTGTCTCCGATGGCGGCGTAGCCGTTTGCCACGATCAGGGGCAGCGTGCGGCGCAGCGGAATGGTGGCGAACTGGCCGCCCCGGATCAGCTTTCCCATGTAGGGGTATTGCTGCCGGAAGTCCTCCACCGCCTTGTCCACGTCCGTCTGATCGATGGGCTGGAAGCCGCCCACGAGGATATCCACGAAGGCTTCGTCGGTGATGACCCAGTCCATGCCCGGGCGGTGGTTGTGATAGAAGAACACCCGGTTGGTGGGGTCGGAGAGCTTCTTCTCCGTGTTCTCAAAATAGGCCCGCCAGGTGTAGAAGGTCTCTTTGGGCAAAATCTCGTTGCGCACGCCGAAGCTGCCGGGCAGCGTGCGGCGTACGGGGGAGGCGATGCCCGCCGCGTCGATCACCAGGTCCCCGGCGTATTCCTTCACGCGGCCCCGCTCCCAACATCTCACGCCCGTGACCTTTTCGCAGTCGCAGGCCACGGAGAGGAGCTTCACGCCGAACCGGAAGGCGACGCCCACCTTCTCCGCCTCGTCGATCAGGTATTTCAGCAGGAATTTCCGGTCGATATAGCCGGAATACTCGCTGACCCGGTAGGGCTCCGTGATCTCCGTCTTCATGGAGGGCGCCACGTAGCTGGTGTTGGCGAAGGGCGTGAACGCGTCCTCCTCCGGCATCGGAAAGCCCACGTCGGTCAGGGAGCTTTTTACCATCACGTCGTGCCAGTCGTGGCCCATCCCGGCGCGCTTTTTTGCCTCGATGACGGTCACGTCGTACCCCTGCTTTGCCAGCAGCGCGGCTGCCGCCAGACCTCCGTGACCCGCGCCGGCCACAATGATCTTCTTCATCTTCATTACCCCTTTATTCATAAGATTTAATGATATTCTCCGCAATGCTCCGCTTGGAGCTGCGGGCTTCCATGGCCCGCTGTTCAATGTAGGAATGGGCTTCCTTCTCCGTCATGCCGAACTGCTGCACGAGGATCAGCTTTGCCCGGCTCATGACCTTGACCGTCTCCATCTCTGTTTTCAGCTTGTCGTTTTCCCGCCGGGCGTCCTTCAGCTTCCGGGCGGCGACGGCGAGGGTGGAGAGGGTCAGCTTCACCTGCGAGACGGAGGCGTTCTTCGGCAGCACGGCCACGCCGTGGGGCGCGGCCTTTTCCCGCACCTGCTCCAGCAGGTCCGGCGAAGTGAAAATGACGACCCCGGCGGACTGCTCCGACGCGGCGTAGACCGCGATATCCAGCCCGAATTCATCCGGCAGCGGCGCGTTGATCAGCAGCAGCGTGTAATCGCCCGTCAGCAGCATGCCCCGGGCCTCGCGCACGGTGGCGGCCAGCGCCGTTTCGCCCTGCAATATCTCCTCCGCCAGCTTTTTCGCGGAGGTATAGAATTTGACCGAATGGCTGACGATCAGGCAGTTGGCGTCCGTCATTTTTGCCTCCTTCCGCGAAAAAGAATTGCTTTTTTGATCTTCATATATTATTATATAATCAAACACTGAAAAAGGAAAGAGAAAAATCGAAAAAATCAGCGGAAAGGGAAAAATATATGGCGGAAAAACTGTTTCTTTACGTATTGACCGATACCCACTACCTCTCCGACAAGATGTGGGAAGAGGGCGACCCGATCAACGGACGGGAGAAGGGCGACCAGATCGCCATCAAGTCCACCCCCCAGATCCTGCGGACCTTCTTTGACAAGATCCTGGCGGACGACGAGGTGAAGCACGTGCTGATCACCGGCGACCTGATCAACAGCGGCGACAAGCAGAGCCATCTGGATTTCATTCAGGAGCTGAAGGTCCTCACCGACGCGGGCAAGCACGTCTACGTGACCACCGCCACCCACGACTACGCGGGCGAGGGCGAGGACGGCGACGAGAACATCTTCCACGCCACCTACTACGGCAAGGACGAGTGCCGACCGGCGGAGCGTGTGGGCAAAAAGGACCTGCTGCCCCTGTACTACGACTTCGGCCCGGCCCAGTCGGATTCCGTCCATGAGACCGGCTCTTTTTCCCTTCCCATTCAGGAGGGCTATCGCCTCATCGCCATCAACGACAACGGCAACGGCCGTTCCCACTGCGGCCTCTTCGACGAGGGCTTTGAGTGGCTGGTCGATGAAATTCACAAGGCGAAAGCCAAGGGCGAGCTGGTGTTCCTGGCGGTTCACCAGCCGGTGATCCCCCCGGGGGAGGTCTTCCGCGCCGCGGCGGATTTCGAGATGTTCGGCGGCTACGAGCGGCTGCGGCAGATCATGTGCGAAGAGAACGTGAAGGTCATCTTCACCGGCCACACCCACGTGCAGGGCATCAAGAAATATACCGACGATCAGGGCCGCTATTTCTACGACGTGACCACCACGGCCCTGCCCTCCGCCAACGGCAAGATGCGCCGGGTGATCTTCGACAAGGACGCCGGCACCTGCGATATCAAGAGTATCGGTATCGAGACCATCAAGGGGTGGGATACCAAGGGCCTCTCCGCCCACGACTATATCTCTCAGCTCAACTTCGGCGGCGCGCTGGAGCAGGCCTTTCTGCTGGCGGATACCGATTGGGAGGGCTTTTTGGACAAGGCCTCCGGCGTTTTGCCCGTAGACAAATTGAAAAAACACCCGCATCTGGCCAAATGGGGCGTGAAGAAGTTCAACGGTCTGAAAATGTCCACCGTGGCGAAGCTGGCCAAAAAGAAATACAGCGGCCTGACCAAGGAGGAGTTGGAGACCCTGAAGGGGGAGAAGGCGAAGAACGTGGTCTTCACGGTGATGGACCACATTCAGGGGGGCAACGCGCCCTACACCCCCGATACGCTTGAATACAAGGCGCTGCACGGCGTCACGGCCCGTGCGGACCATCTGAAGAAGCTGGTCCACTTTGACCTGAGCAAAAAGCTGCCGGGCATCCGCAGCCTTTCCGAGCTGGCCGATCCCTTCTTCTACAACAACCGGACCGGCGACGACGATACGATTCTGATTGAGGGCATTGAATAAATGATTCGGTTTGACAGCGACTATACCCAGGGGGCCCACCCCCGCATCCTCGACGCGCTGGTGCGTACCAACATGGTCCAGACCTGCGGCTACGCTGAGGATGAATACAGCGAAGAGGCCCGAGCGCTGATCCGCAAGGCCTGCGAGGCGGAAAACGCGGACGTCCATTTTCTCATCGGCGGCACCGGCACCAACACCACGGTGATCGCGGCGTCGCTGCGCCCCTATGAAGGCGTGCTCTGCGCCGCCACGGGGCACATCAACGTCCATGAGAGCGGCGCCATCGAGGCCTCGGGCCATAAGGTGATCGCTTTGCCCGACGAGAACGGCAAGCTGACCGCCGAGGCGGCGGAGGCCTTTTGCGCCGTCTACGACGCGGACCCCACCAAGGAGCACATGGTCCGCCCCGGCATGATCTACGTTTCCCAGCCAACGGAGACGGGCACGGTCTATTCCGCTTCGGAGCTGACGGCGCTGAAGGAGGTCTGCGCCCGCCACGGTATGTACCTCTTTGTGGACGGCGCGCGGCTGGGCTACGCGCTGGCGGCGGAGGGAAACGACGTGACGCTGCCGTTCCTGGCGAAGACCGCCGACGTGTTTTACATCGGCGGCACCAAGGTTGGCGCGCTCTTCGGCGAAGCGGTGGTGATTGCCAACGACGCGCTGAAAACCGGCTTCCGCTATATGATCAAGCAGCGGGGCAGCATGCTGGCCAAGGGGCGGCTGTTGGGCGTGCAGTTCCGGGAGATGTTCACGGACGGCCTTTATGACGAGATGGGCCGCCACGCCATCGACGCCTCCAAGCGGCTGAAAGCTATTTTCGAGGGGGCAGGGTACCCCTTCGCCTGTGATTCCCCCACCAATCAGCAGTTCCCCATCCTGCCGGATGAATCGCTGGAAAAGCTCTCCAAGGAGTTCGCCTTTTCCTTCTGGGGCAGGGCGGACGAGTCCCATTCCGTCGTCCGGTTCTGCACCTCTTGGGCCACTACGGAAGCGGAGCTGAACGCGCTGGAAGCGGCGCTGCGCCAAACCTGTTGAAGCGGCCTCGGCGCTTCGGCAATGCAGAATAAACAGAATCCTTGCGCGTCACGACTTGCGCAGGGATTTTTTTGATTTATTTCGATAATTATAAAAACAGATATTGACAAGCACGGATTTGTATGGTATATTTACTTTGATAGTTGTCGAAATAAAATCAACAAGAGGTGAAATACCATGGAAGCATTCCTACAGTCGATGAAAGAGAAACATGCCGCGCTGAACGAACAGGCGGCGGAGCTGCGGGTGCAGAACAGGGGAGACGAGGCCGTTTTCTGCACCGTGCGGGCCAACGTCTACGATATCTGCGCCACAGTCTGCGGCGTCCACATGAAGCGGGGCGACCCGGCGGCCGTTGAAACGATCCTGGCGCGCTTTCAAAAAGAATGGACCGCCGCGCTGGAGGCTGCAAAACGGCAGGATAACGCCAAGAAGATCTGCGTGGAAGAAACGAAGCTGGAAGCGCTGGCGGATGTGACCGCCCGCTGGACCGCCGCGAGGTGTGAATGATGGACAGAGAAAGGGCTATCCGTATCTTCAAATGCCTTTCGGACGCGTCTCGCCTGAATATCATCGCCACGCTGCAAAACGGCGATGCCTACGGCGAGCTGCTGGCGCAGCGGCTGGCCTTAAGCGCCTCCACCCTGTCGTTCCACATGAAGAAGCTGGAGGAGGCGGGGCTGATAACCTCCCGCAAGGAGCAGTATTATACCGTCTACACGCTGAACACGGCGGTGGCCGGGCTGCGTCTTTCCGATCTGATCGCCGGTGAGGATCCG
>CAMVNL010000228.1 GCA_947168785.1 uncultured Clostridia bacterium
GGAATTTTCCCGCGTGACCATGGAGGTGATGCGTCAGCCCATCGAGGACGGCGTGATCACCATTTCCCGGGTGGCGGGCTCCGTCACCTACCCATGCTCGGTCATGCTGGTGGCGGCCATGAATCCCTGCCCCTGCGGTTATCTCGGCCATCCGGTCCGCCAGTGTACCTGTTCCCCCGGGGCGGTGCAGCGGTACATCTCCCGGATCTCCGGCCCGCTGCTGGACCGGATCGACATCCAGATCGAGGTGCTGCCGGTGCAGTATAAAGAGTTGTCCGCGGGCGAGGGGAGCGAGGAGACCTCCGCGCAGATCCGTGAGCGCGTCAACGCCGCCCGGAAACGGCAGCGGGAACGCTTTGCGGGAACGGACGTGACCTGCAACGCGAAAATGAGCTCGCGGCAGGTGCGGGAATACTGCCCGTTGGACGGCGATGCGGAAGCGCTGCTGCGCAAGCTGTTTGATAAGCTGGGGCTTTCCGCCCGGGCCTACGATAAGATCCTGAAGGTGGCCCGCACGGTGGCGGATCTGGAAGCAAGCGACGTGATCGCGGCGGCCCATCTGGGCGAGGCGCTGCGGTACCGGGATCTGGACAAGAAGATTCAGTGATTAGTGGTCAGTGGTTAGTGATTAGTGATTAGTTTTTGGCAATGGGGATATCATGGGTGGAGTGGCTGTGATATCCGAATGATATGAGGTGACATATGAGAATTTGTGTGTTCGGCGCGTCGGGGACGCAGCTTGACGATATCTATCTCAAAGAGACCGAGGCGCTGGGCAGGACGCTGGCGCGGCGCGGTCACTCGCTGATCTTCGGCGGGGGCAAAAACGGACTGATGGGCGCGGCCGCCCGGGGCTTTACGGAAGGCGGCGGCAAGATCGTGGGCGTGGCCCCCGGCTTTTTCAAAGAGGCGGGCGTGCTGTATCCGTTGTGCGACGAGTTCGTCTATCCCGACAGTATGCGGGACCGCAAAAAGTACATGGAGGACAACGCGGACGCGTTTATCGTGACCCCCGGCGGCATCGGCACCTATGAGGAATTTTTCGAGGTTCTGACCCTCAAGCAGCTGGCGCGGATGTCAAAGCCCATCGCGGTGTTCAACGTCAACGGTTTTTATGATTCTCTCTACCGGCTGATTGTTGACAACACGGAAAACGGTTTTATCCGCAAGCAGACCACAGAGCTGTTCCGCATGTGCGATACCGTGGAAGAAGCGGTGGACTGCGTGGAAAACGACGTCTACGACATCGGAAAGATCCGGTTTGCGGACTGACGACGCGTTTTTCTTCTGCTGCCCGCAATCGCTGTTCGCGGGGGTTGACAAACCCAAAAAACGGATATATAATAAATTGAAATCAGAATATTTGAGGCGGCTCCCGGAAGGGATCAGAGGGAAGTTCGGTGCAAATCCGTCGCAACAGCCATTGCCGTGTTCAGAGGTTCGCCTCTGTCAGTCGGAATACTCGCCGTCGTCAGACAGGTCGTGCGGTCTGTTTCAACCGCCCGGTGGCATACCGGGGGAGACCGTGCATTTTTGGGCATGAAAAGTGCAACCGTAGCTTTTTTGCGGAGGCTCTTTTCGTGTTGCGCCTTTTCGCCTGAAAGCTGACAGTTGCGCTGTTCACTCCTTGTGAACAGCTTTTTGATTTTAAAAGGAGAGCGGCATGGCTTCTTCGGAAAAAGAACAATACTGCGCATCGCTCCTGCGGGACCGCTACGCCGAGCTGCAGGCGGCAGGGGAGGAGCGCTACCCCAAACGCGCGGATTTCAGCGTGGAAGAGGTGGTGGCCATCAAGGCGTGCTTCGGCCCCTGGCCCCGCGCGCTGGAAGCGGCCGGCGTCAAGCCCGTCAATGCGGAAAAGGCGGCGGCGAAACAGCAGAAGCGCATCGCCAAAAAGCGCGCCGCGACGCAGCGCAAAACTGCGCAGGGGGCACAAGCGCCCTCCGAAACACAGGGTATTTTAGCAGAAGATCCCACAGGATCTTCGCCGAAATAAATAAAAGGAAAAAGGAGTTACCCATCATGAAAAAGACATTCAGCATTCTTCTGGCGGCGCTGCTGTGCTGCTGCACGCTGATTCCCGCCTTCGCGGCGGACAGCATCAACGCGGTCGTCACCATCAGCGACGGTTCCGCTTTCCCCGCGCTGGCCTGCGCGGACGTGACCGTCACCGATAAGGACGCCGACGGCGCTCTGACCATCTACGACGCGCTTTACTGCGCCCATGAGCAGTATTACAAGGACGGCGCCGCAGGCTTCCGCTCCACCGCGACGGAATACGGCGCCAGCCTTTCCAAGCTCTGGGGCAAAGAGAACGGCTATGATTACGGCTACTACGTCAACGACGATTCCGCCTGGAACCTGACCGATACCGTCAAGGACGGCGACTACGTGGCCGCTTTCCTTTACACCGACAGAAAGAGCTTTTCGGACGCCTATTCCTTCTTTGATGTGAAGACCGCTTCCGTGAAAGAGGGCGAAACCGTCACCCTGACGCTCAGCAAGCTGGCCTATATGCCGCGACAGCCCGCGACCGCCACCCTCACGCCCTGCACGCCGCCCTTCCGACCGCCGGACTGCGACCAGGAGAAGTACGACAAGGCCGGCGCCACGATCCTGATCGACGGCAAAGAGACCGCCTACAAGACCGATGAAAACGGCAAAGTCACCGTGACCTTCGACAACGCGGGCGAGCACGTGGTCAGCGCCAAGGCGGCGGACGGCATCATCGTGCCCCCGGCCTGCAAGGTCAACGTGACCTCCCTCAACTTCCTGCAGAAGATCGTCAGATTTTTCCGCAATCTCTTCGATATGCTGAAAAAACTGTTCAGCTTCGGCAAATAAACACGACCGGCGATGAGACTTTATAAAAGGATCATTTGCTGCTGCCTGTGCATTCTGCTCGCCGGGGGCGCGTTGCCGCTCCCGGCGGTTTTCGCAGCCGCCCCGGTTGACGCGGAGGCGGTGATCGAAGGTGTGCTGGACTGGAAATGCCGCGCCGCCGGCGCTGCCGACTGGGATGAACTGATCGACGGCGACCTGACCGCAAACGCCGGCGTCACCGGCGACTGGTATATCCTCGGCCTGAAGCAGTACGGCTACGCCCACGATTATACGGGGTTTTCCGACGCGCTGAAGCGCTTTGCCGACGCCAACGAGGTGGAATCCCCCGTGACGGACGAGCGGATCGCGCTGCTGTTTACCTGCCTCGGCACGGAGCCGGAATACGTTTCCGCTACGGCGGATTCTGCCATCGGGCAGCTTGGGATCATGAGCTACGTCTACGGGCTGCATCTGCTGAACAACGGCGTCGCCTCCTCTCGGATGACCGCGGAAGACGTGGTGAAAGAGCTGCTTGCCATGCAGCTGGCGGACGGCGGCTGGGCGGTGATGGGCGCTTACGGCGACGTGGACGTGACCGCCATGACGCTGGCGGCTTTGGCCCCCTACGCGTCGTCCGACAACGACGTGAAAGCGGCGGCGGACAGGGCGCTGGACTTTCTGTCCTCCCGTCAGCTGGAAAACGGCGGCTTTAAGACCTACGGGCAGGAATCGCCGGAGAGCGCGGCGCAAGTGATCGTGGCGCTCACGTCCCTCGGGATCGACCCGCTGACGGCGCCCGCCTTCGTCAAAAAAGGCCATTCCGCCTTCGACGCCATGCTGACCTACCGGCTGGAAGACGGCAGCTTCGAGCACGCCCACGGCAAGGGCGGCAACCACACCGCCACCGTGCAGGCCTTTTATTCCTCCGTGGCGCTGTACCGTTTTCAGAACGGCCTGCCGGGGCTGTATCTCTTCGGGGAATCCCCCCTGACGCAGCCGGGGACGGAACGGTTCATGGCGCTGCTGAAACAACTGCTGGCCTTCTTCGTCTTTTGGCGGAGACTGCTGGAAAACCTGTTTGTTAACGTATGAAAATCACACCGATCAAACGAATTGCATTATATTTGTGCTGCCTGCTGACGGTCTGTCTGCTGCTGCCTCCGCTTACCGCAAGGGCGGCGGGAAAGGCCGACGTGCAGCAGGTGATCGACGACGTGCTGGCGTATAAATGCCGCAGCGCGGGGGCGGCGGATATCGGCGCGCTGATCGACGGCGACCTGACCGCAAACGCCGGCGTCACCGGCGACTGGTACGTGTTCGGGCTGAAGCAGTACGGCTTCCGTCACGATTATTCCGGCTTTTCCGCCGCGCTGAAGCGCTTTGCCGACAATAACGAAGTGGAATCCCCTGTGACGGACGAGCGCATCGCGCTGCTGTTCGCCTGCCTCGGCGCGGAGCCGGGGTATATCGCGGAGGTGATGGATTCCGCCATCGGTCAGCTGGGCGTTATGAGCTACGTCTACGGCCTGCACCTGCTGAACAACGGCTACACCTCCCGCCATACGACGGCCTCCGCCGTGGTGAACGCGCTGCTGGATAAGCAATTGGCGGACGGCGGCTGGGCCGTGATGGGCGAATACGGCGACGTGGACGTGACCGCCATGACGCTGGCAGCCCTGGCACCTCACGCCGCGTCGGACGCGGCCGTCAGAAGGGCCGCGGATCAGGCGGTGGCATTTTTGTCTTCCCGCCAGTTGGAGAACGGCGGCTTCAAAACCTACGGGCAGGAATCGCCGGAGAGCGCGGCGCAGGTGATCGTGGCCCTCACGTCGCTGGGGATCGACCCGCTGACGGACGGTGATTTCGTGAAGGGCGGCCATACCGCCTTTGACGCCATGCTGTCCTTCCGCCTGTCGGACGGCAGCTTTGAGCACGCCCACGGCAAGAGCGGCAACCACACCGCCACCGTGCAGGCCTTCTACTC
>CAMVNL010000229.1 GCA_947168785.1 uncultured Clostridia bacterium
CGCCGAGGCCGATTTCCGGCAGATGTGCGGCGGCGTATTCCATCCGTTCAAACAGCACGGCGTCGCTCTCGTCCGCGGTGGCAAAACGGTTGGCGATAAAGACGTAGGCGTCAATGCCTTTGTCGATGAAATGCTTTGCCTCTTCGATCTGGGTATTCCTGTCGTCGGCCACGTGGCCGCTGGCCACGATGGTCATGTCCTTGGGGCGATGCTTCATGATAAAGTCCAGCAGCGCCAGCCGTTCTTCAAAAGAGAGAAAGAATATCTCGCTGGACTGGCAGATGGCGAACACGCCCGTGACGCCGTGGGTGTGGTACCAGTCCAGCAGCGCCTCCACGGCGTTGTAGTCGATTTTGTTGTCGCTTGTGTAGGGCGTGACCATGGTGGGGTACACGCCGTCGGGAATAGAATGGATCATAAGCGCCTCCTGTGGTGTGATATGTCGGAATAATCTCGGTAGCGCGGCACCTCAGTGCCGCTGTTAACTAATGTTGCTCTTAGATGGATTTCGGGATAATTACCCTTTTCCTTATAAAAGATAGCCTTTATCTGACGGAAAAAACGTCTGAAATGTTGTTCGTTTCAGTAGCGGCACTGAGAAAGATTCCCCCGCAGTACGGGGAAAATGTCGCAACGCGGCAAAAGGGGGACGGCGCCGTCAGCGCGCGCTGCCGGGAACATCGACAAACTCCGATTTGCAATTTTTGATTTTCCGTGATATACTTGCTTCTATCAAATTCTGCGAGGTAGGGTATGGGTAAATTCGACGGGGTATTGCTGGCCTCCGATTACGACGGCACGCTGTATAACAGCCATGGCGTCATCACCGAAGAGGTGCGCTCGGCCATCCGCTGGTTTATGCAGAACGGCGGACGCTTTACGGTCTGCACCGGGCGGTCCAAGCAGGGGTTCCACGCCTGGTCGCCGGATTATATCAACGCCCCGGTGCTGCTGGCCAACGGCGCCGTGGCCTATGATTACGCGACTGACCGCGTCGTTTTCTCCGACGGGGTATCGGCGGTGAATCTCCCCGTGTTTGAAGCCTTTGTCCGGCGCTTTCCCGGTATGTGCGTGGAATTCTATACGGACGATTTCCGTTCTTTTGCTCTTCACCCGGACGAGCGCACCGTCGCCCACTTTGCCGCGCAGCAGATCGGCTGGACGGAGCTGCGCGACCTCTCGGCGCTGCCGTTCCCGGTGGTCAAGATCATGATCGGGGCGGGTGAGCGCACCTTCGAAGTGCAGGAATATCTGCGGAATGCCGATCTGATGGGCGTTCGATTTATCCCCTGCGAGGGCAGCTTTGTCGAATTGCTCAGCCGAACCTCCGGCAAGGGTGCGGGGCTTCTCCGTCTGGCGGATTCTCTCGGCGTGGCCCATGCCGACGCTTACGCCGTCGGTGACGGCGCCAACGACGTGGATATGCTTCGCGACGCGGCGCTGGGGTTTGTGCCAGCCAACGGGGAACCGCTGGCCCTTGCCGCCGCGAACCGGGTGGTCCGTTCCAACGATGAGGGCGCCGTCGCCCATGTGATCGAAATACTGGACGGTATCTATTGAAGACGGAAAACAGAAAGGCTCAGAAGCGGAATCCGTTTTGTTGACGGATTGCATCGCACATCTTCCGCACGGTGAGGGCTGTTTCCTGCGCGAAGCGGTAGCCGGGATCGGAATAGTCCTTCGTCTGCGCCATGCGCAGGAAAAACGCCGCTTCGCCCCGCATCACGTCGTCACGGGTGAGGTCCGGCGGAACGAGTTCTGCTTCTCCATCCTTGCTCAGCAGCTTCACGCCGGTCATCTGTGAGACGGATCCGATGCTCAGCGTGGCCTCGTCGCCGATGATTTCGCTGGGGGCGAACTGCTGGCCCACCTTGGAGTAGTTCATGGAGACGGTCATGCCCGGATAGCGCAGGATCGCCGAACCGGCCGCATCCGCGCCGTTATCAAGGAACACCGCGTCGGAAACGACGGCTTCCGGCTCGCCCCAGAAGGCGGCGGCGAAATACAGATTATAGACGCCGATATCCATTAAGCACCCGGCGTGCATGTCCGGGTTGAAGATGTTGGGATTTTTCCCCGCCAGATACAGCGGATATTTTGAAGAGAGCTGGCAGAAGTCAATTCGGGCGGTGCGCACCTTCCCCAACTGTTTCACCGCGTCTTTAACGGACGGGAACGCCGCGGTGTGGATCGACATGATGGCTTCTGCGTAAATCAGCCCTTTGTGTTCCGCCAGCGCGATCAGCTCCCGCATTTCGCTTTCCGTCGTGGTGGCGGGCTTTTCACATAGCACGTTTTTGCCGGCGTTCAGCATGGCCTTGCTCTGTTCATAGTGCAGCAAATTGGGGCTGGCGATATAGACGCTGTCGATGGTTGGGTCGTTTGCCAGCCCGGTAATGTCGGTGTACACTTTGTCCGCGCCGGTCAGTCCGGCAAAACGCCGTCCGTTTTCTTCCGTGCGGGAATACACCGCCGCCAGTGTAATGCCGGGGACCGTCTTTGCCGCCGAAATGAATTTTTCAGCGATCCAGGAGGTGCCGATGGTTGCGTAATTCATGAATAGATCGTTCTTTCCGTCTTTTTTTCTCTTATCATAGCATATTTTTCAGAAAAATCCACCTATCCGTATGGACTTTTTTGAAAAAAAAGTATAGAATAGTGTCTTGAGGTGATCACCATGGATGCGATCAGACCCTATCAGGAAAAAGACAAGGAGCGCGTGCGCCAGATCTGCCTGAAAAACGCCGATTGCCAGTACGCCCCTGACGATACAAAAAAGTATATTCTGCTGATGTACTGCGATTATTATATCGAGCAGGAACCGGACAACTGCTTCGTGGCGGTGGACGCCAATGACAACGCGGTGGGATATATTATCTGCGCCGAAAACTATGAAAAGTACGCGAAGACCTTCCGGGAGCTCTATCTCCCCCAGGCGGACAGAATCAGCCTGAAGCGCTTTGTGGACGCCCGGCTGGATCTGCTGAGCCATTCCATGTTCAAGAACGCCTATCCGGCGCATTTTCACATTGACATCGACGAAGCCTATCAACGCCGGGGGATCGGATCCCTTCTCGTCACCGCGCTGAAGCTGCAGCTCAAAAAGAAAAAGCTCAACGGCATGATGCTGGTCTGCGGCGCCGATAACCGGCAGGCGATCAGTTTTTATGAGAAAAACGGCTTCAAGACCCTGTTGACGACAAAGGTCGGCAGAGCCATGGCGCTGGACTTTGACGAGAAAGCGGCGTCGTAAAGCCGGTCGTTAGTTTTTAGAAGCCCTTCGGGCGAACCCATGAAATGCATGGGCTGAAACAACGTTTCTGACGACTGCCCGCGCTGCGGGCCGCTGACGACCAACGGCTGTTTGGCAAGCGATAGCGCGTCAAACCCAATTTGTCCTTCACCCGCGCGGCGGGTTACATCAATAAACAATATTATCATCTTCGGAGGAATTGCAAATGGCAGACAACGTATTGGATCGTTTCAAAGAGAACACGGAAGAAAGAACCGTCGTCGACACCGGCAAAAAGGTTAAGGTCGGCATCATCGGCACCGGCTGGATCGCGGAAGCGCACGTGGCCAACTACCTGCGCTGCCCTGACGTGGAGATCGTCGCCGCGGCGGACCTGATCCCCGGCAAGGCGGAGAAATTCTGCAAGGCCAACGGCATCGAGGGCATCCGTCTCTATCCCGACCACAAGTCCATGATCGACGCGGAAGAGCTGGACGCGGTGAGCGTGTGTACCTACAACCGCACCCATGCGGAGTGCTCCATTTACGCGCTGGAGCACGGCGTCAACGTGCTGCTGGAAAAGCCCATGTGCGTGACGCTGGAAGAGGCCGTCGCCATCTGCAAGGCGGAAAAGGCCAGCGGCAAGATCCTTTCCATCGGCTTCCAGCCTCGTTTTGACGAGAACATGAAGATGCTCAAGAAAGTCGTGGAATCCGGCGAACTGGGCGACGTGTACTACATCCAGACCGGCGGCGGCCGCAGAAGAGGCATCCCCACCCCCTACGGCACCAGCTTTATTGAGGACAAGACCGCGGGCATCGGCGCACTGGCCGATATCGGCTGCTATTCGCTGGATATGGTGCTCAACACCATCGGCTATCCCAAGCCCCTGACGGTTTCCGGCTACACCTCCGATTTCTTCGGCAAGGATCCCGTCAACTTCCCCGGCCATCCCGAATACGCCGATCTGTTCAGCGTGGATGATTTTGCCGCGGCGTTTGTCCGTCTGGAAGGCGGCGTTATCCTTGACTTCCGTATCTCCTGGGCCATGAATATGGACACCCCCGGCGATACCATCATCCTCGGCACCAAGGCAGGCCTTCGCGTGCCCTCCACCGAGTGCTGGAACGGCAGCATCGGCGGCCCGCTGAAGCTGTACCGCACCATCGCCGGCAGCGACGTGGAGACCGAGATCCCCGAGCGCCGAAACAACGAGGACAACTTCTACAACAAGATCCGCTATTTCATCGACGCGGTCAAGACCGGCGGCAAAGCCCCCGTTCCCTCCAGCCAGATCCTTTACAATCAGGCCATCATCGACGGCATCGCCAGATCCGCCAAGCTGGGCAGGGAAGTTGAGATCGAAATCCCCGAGATATGATCAAACGGTTTCTTGAACTGGGGCAGGTCGTGGGGACCCACGGCGTCAGGGGAGAGCTGCGAGTGAACCCCTGGTGTGATACCCCCGCCTTTGCCAAACGCTTCAAGACGCTGTACTGGGACAAAAACGGCGAAAAGCCGGTGACGGTATTGTCGTGCCGACCGCACGGCAAT
>CAMVNL010000230.1 GCA_947168785.1 uncultured Clostridia bacterium
TCTTCGTCCCCAATGACAGCGACATTACCATGTGGCGCTTTACCTGGGTGGAGGACGATTTCTACACCCTGAGCGCAACGGTGGACGGAAGCGCCAAGTATCTCCAGATCAGCCCTGACGGCCTGACTCTGAGCGATACGCCCGCGCAGCTTCAGCTCCTTCCCGGAACGGGCATTCATGCGGGCCAGATCTCTTTGACCGCCAACGGCAAAACGCTGACCTACAGCGGCCAGGCCTCGACAGGCTTCAACGTGGGCGGCAGCGTGGGCAGCGAGTGGCTCTATTTGGTCGATTTGTCCGAACTCACCCAGGATTACTTCCGAATCTACTCGGCCCAGAAGGTGAGCATTTCCGACACGCAGAGCGTGGCCGACGGCGCACGCGTCATCGTCTACACACGCGCATGGAATGAGCAGGATAAGAAGTACGAGTTCTATGCCATCGACCATGACGGCTCGCTTGTCCGCTGCTATGAGAGCGGCGACTCGATCCAGTGGGTCGGAAGTCAGCTCAACACGATGCTCTGGAACTTCACCGAGTACACCTGGGAAGGAACGAACGACCCCAACTTCTATTATGAGCTGTACAACCAATACGAAGATAAGTACCTTGCCCCGCAGGCGAGCGGCGGACAACTGCTCCAGAACAGCCCTGTCGGCATAAACCTGGACGGCAGACGCCATGGCTATTATTCCTCTTCCATCCTGACCTGGGACGACAGCAATTACGCCTACATCGGACTCCGCGCGGATCTGTCAACGGGAACGGAAACGCTGGTCACCTGCCCGATCGGCCAGGCGGAAGACTTTTACTTTGCTATTTTGCAGGATCTGCCGGTGGACGATGTCCTGACAACGGTTTCCACGGTTGACCATACGCAGTATGGCATCACCATGAGGATCAAGGATTTTCCTGACCGGGCGTCCATGAAGACTTTCATCGGAAACGATGAGGGCGGCGTGGGCACAGCTCTTCAGCAGGGGCTGTTGACAACTACGCTTGATGCAAACGGATATCCAACGGCAACCGTCACCGGGGTCTCTCTCGGAAGCATGTATGCCGGCGCGGCGGAGGTCAACAAACTGTTTATTGCGAGCACCTACGCCAGCAGCGGTTACTACGAATACGACAGCGCGCAGAATTTTGCCAGCCTCAAGGGGTCTGAGTTTGTCGTTTACAAAGAAATCGGTTCCTATGATTCGGGCGGCAACAAGCCATCTCTGAAGCACGGGCAGTTTTTCCCCTTCAACGATCTGCAGGCGGGCGTTTTTGCCTCGGTCAACGGAAAGAATCTGTATGACGCAAACGGTAATCCTCTGCCGGACAGCGATCCGAGAAAGAACGAACAGCTCTACCTGATCCGGAATGTCAACTGTTACTTTGCTGTGGAGATCGAGGCCTCCTTCACCCAGACGCCGAACGGTCTGGACGCGTGGGGGCATGATATCATCTATGAATTCACCGGCGACGATGACTTCTGGCTCTATGTGGACGGCAAGCTTGTCATCGACCTGGGCGGCATCCACAGCGCGGTGCCGGGTTCTGTCAACTACAGTACCGGTGACGTTTACGTCAACGGCGTGCATACGACCCTGTATGATATCTTTTCGGCCCATCTCTCGGCTGCGGAACTGGCAGACGCCTTTGAGCAGAACGAACAGGGCCAGTGGGTATTCAAGGACAACACGACCCATACCATGAAGATCTTCTACATGGAACGCGGCGCAGGCGCTTCCAACCTGCATATGCGCTTCAACCTCTCCTCGGTCAAGCGCGGCACTGTGGAGCTGAGCAAGACGCTCTCCGGCGTGGATGAGGGCGAGTCTATCCTGGCCGAGTTCCCCTATCAGATCCGGTATAAGACGGCGGACGGAACAGAACACCTGCTTACGGATCCGAACGCGGTCTGCTACAAGGATACCATCAACTACGTCCCCCACAAGGAGTCCCTGACGGTCGGCGGGAGCACGTATGACCACGTCTTCATGCTCAGACCCGGCGAGACCGCCATCGTTACGCTCCCGGAGGAAGCTATCACCTACAGCATCACCGAATGCGGCATTGACACCCAGGTGTTCAGCACTGTCAGGGTGAACGGAGAGGTCTTGAGCGGAACTGCGGTGGAGGGGCAGTCCAACCGGGCGGATTATGCTCTTCCCTATGTCAGCAGTGACGCCCGCGCCCGTGCCGCCTTTGAAAACGAGGTCAACCCCGACGCGCTGAAAACGCTGACTATAACCAAAAAACTGTATGAGGAAGACGGGATCACACAGATCACGGATGATCCCGCGCCTTTCTCCTTCCGCCTGTATCTGGGCGCGGAGTTTGAAGAGGTGGATGTGGCGGATAAGCACACCTACCACGTCAAGGACGCCGGCGGTTATTACTGCACCTGGTCCAGCGCGGAACAGAAGCTTGTCCCCGGCAGCTATTCCGATTACACGGAGATCCCCGAGAAAGAGAGGGCGGCTTACAGCTTTTCCACCTCCATGAACGGACAGATCTCCAAGATCCCGGCATCCTACACGGTGGAAGTACGCAACGTCCTGGCGGGAACGAACTTCAAGGTCGTGGAGCGTCCCGGCGATATGCCGGACGGATACTCCTTCCAGAAATACATTTTTGACGGAACGCCTTCTTCCGCCGCTGCCGCCGAAGGCGTCAGCAGCAAGGTTCAGCCCGATGGAGCGGGACCGCATGTGGACGTCTGCAATCTCAGAGGCTGGGGCCTTCGCGTCTACAAGACCTGGACGGATGCCGACTATATGGCGGAGCGCGGCGACACCTACTTTGCCGTCTATACCGACAACGGCAGCGGCACCCTGAGACTGGTGCCGGGCACGGTCCGCCGCCTGAGCCAGCAGCAGAACAGTCTATACTGGTACTTCCTGCCCCTGCCTGTCGATGTTCCCTTTGACAATTACATCATCCGCGAGCTTAGTGTTACGAATCCGACGGTGGACAGCGAAGGCGTCGTGACGGAGTGTGATGCGATCCGGATCCTTGAAGACGGTGATACCGCCATCGTCTCCGGCAGACAGAAGGGGGAGAGCGTAAGCTCCGACTTCTCCTATACCGTGAGTTATCAGAAGGGCGTGGTGCCGGCGGGCGCCAATGTCCGTGCGGACACGGTGATCAATGCCCGTCCCGGCGTGGTCCTGCGCAAGGAGGCGTGGGACGGAAGCGCCCTGGCCGGCGCGGAGTTTACGCTGAAGGACAGCGACGGAAACCTTATCGGCAGCTTTACCTCCGACGAGCAGGGACGGATCACAGTGGCGTTCCTGCGTGAAAACGTGGATTACACCCTGACTGAAACAAAAGCGCCGCAGGGCTATCTCGTTCCGGAGGGAGCCATCACCATCTGCTTCAGCGGCAGCACGCTGTTCGCCAAGGGGGTAGACGAGGCATACTGCAGGGTTGAGAACGCCGCCGGCGCGATGCCGACGCTGACAGTCAAAAACCGCCCCTACAGCTTCCAGGTATTCAAACACAACGAGGAGGGCGAGCCGCTCTCCGGCGCCCACTTCGCCCTGCACAGGCAGGTCACGGTCGACGGCGTTACCTCCTTTGACGTGAATCCGATGGCGGGCTATGAGGATCTGGTGACGGCAAACGACGGTATCGTGCCGGGAATCGACAACAAACTCGCTCCCGGAACCTATCAGCTGCGGGAAAAAACAGCGCCTGACGGATACATGACTCTGCCCGCCTACATCCATTTCACGGTGAGCGAAACCGGGCGGATCACCCTTGGAGCGCATGGCGCGGGCGTGGCGCTTTATACCGAAGCAGAGTCGCAGGACGGATCTGCTTGGGTGACCCTGAGCGTTGAAAACAAAGCGCTTCTTCCCGCCCCGACGGGTGTGGCGCATGAGACAAGTGCCTTCCTGATGCTGATGTGCTTCGGCCTGTTGATGCTTGGCCTGCTGCTGATGACGAGATTGCTGAACGATCGGACCGCAGCCGCCAAAGAAGATCGTATGATACGCAATTCAGTCTCGACTGTTGACGGCTTTGTAGACTGTGACGATGATATCATACAGACAGCGATCCGGGACATCGTCCCAGACAGACCAATGCAAGCGAATGCGCAACAGAACGGAGAGGGCCCGGTCGGGCAGGGAAACGGAGAAAACGCATGACAGATTCTTCCGCGCTCTCGCCCTTCCCAGGGGCTGCGATTATGACAAAAAGAAATCCTGGCATGTTCAGACCGAGAAAGGAGAAACCCATGAAAAACACGATGAAAAAAGCCCTGGCGCTTGCTCTTGCCGTTCTGATGATGGCGAGCCTGTCGGTTGCCGCTTTTGCGGAAGGCGAAGCGGAGCTTACCGGCGGTGAAGTCGGCGGCTATGCCCAGGCCGATTCGCCGACGGTTCAGAACAAGACCCTGATCCTGAAAAAGGAGCTCACCGCCTACAACCTGGACGAGACGCAGATCCAAGCGCCGACGATCAGCTATACCTACACGATCGCGCCCGTTGAGCCCAGCTTCAACGTCACCGACGAAGCTTCTGACCACGCTACGGGCATCGGCGCCCGCACAGTTCCCACCAAGGCGGGCATCACGGCGGGCGTCACCCTTACCGGCACCGCTGTGAACACCATTGCATGGACCAATACGGATACCCTGACTGCCAGCGCTACCGGTACCGCCAACTACAAGGACCTGAAGATCGATTTCTCGAATGTCGTCTTCACCGGCCCCGGCATCTACCGCTACATCATCACCGAGAC
>CAMVNL010000231.1 GCA_947168785.1 uncultured Clostridia bacterium
TTCGCCGCAGTCCGCGCACCGCTCGCCGGCGGTGTAGCCGGCCTCGGTGCAGGTGACGACGGAAGCGTCAAACGCGACGATCGTGTGCGGCCGTTTGGTGGCGGGGCAGGCAACGGCAAAGGGAATGTGGTATTTCTGCGCGTAGGTTTCCGCTTTGGACCCCGCCTGACCACAGATGGTCAAAGACGGGCAGTTGCCGAAAGTCGTGTTCTCAAGAATCGATTGGCGGGAAAAGCTGTAGACGCTTTGCGGTATATAAGCCAGCGTCAGTGAGGTACAGTTCTCAAACGCGCCGTATTCGATCTGAGTTGTTCCTTCCGGTATTGTTATTTCCGTCAGAGAAGCACAATTCTTAAAAGCGGAATAACCGATGTATGTCAAAGTGTTCGGGAGGACAACCGACGTCAGACTTCCACAGCTGTAGAACGTTGCGCCATCAATCCTGGTGATTCCCGTAGGCAGAGTGATTCTTTTCAGATCGGTACAACTGGCAAACGCATTGCTTCCGATGGTTGTCACACATTCCGGTATGGTAATCTCCTGCAATCCGGCGCAACACAGGAACGCATTGGATTTAATAGAAATGACACTGCCGTCATCAGGAATAACGCTGTTTCGGCATCCGACAATCAGCTCCTTGTTTGCCGTATGGATCAGGCAATTGCCCGAAGAATGATAGAAGATGTTGCCGCTCTCGACCTCGATGCTTTCCAACGATGAACAAGCAGTAAACGCGTCTGTATCAATGGTCTGTACCGATTTGGGTATGTAAAGCGCCTTCAGATTGCTGCATTCACTGAACGCGCCATTATTCACCAATACAACACTGCCGGGAATCGAAATCTCCCTCAGATTCCGGCATCTGGATAAAGCGCCCGCATCAATGGACCACGTTCCGTCAGGAATGGAATATGCGGTTGCGGGATTCCCCGCGGGATACTGTATGAGACTTTGTTGATACCTCTTACTCCTATAGAGAGCGCCTCTTTCATCGCTCCAATATTTGGGATTATCCGCATCGACCGTAATCCGTTCCAGCAAGGTACAACTGCTAAAAGGATAGGATCCGATGTCTGTTAAGCTTGCAGGGATCGATACCTCCCTGAGGGAAGAACAGCCACTGAAAGCAAGCATCTTAATACATTCCACACCGTTTAGTATGATAAGGGTTTCCAACGCCTTACAACCGGAAAAACAGCTATTATTGATCTGTTTTACACTGCCGGGGATTGTGATGGCCGTCAGCCCGGCGCAACCGCTGAACGCGGAAGTGCCGATTTCCGTCAGGCCGTCGGGCAGCGAGATTTCCGTTAACCCGGAGCAATTCAGAAAGGCACCCGAGCCTATTTCCGTTACGCTGTCCGGAATCGTGATTTCTGTCAACCCGGTACAGCCGTCAAATCCGCTGAGACTGGTCACGCCGTCAGGGATCTGAATTTCCGTCAGCCCGGTACACCCGGTGAAAGCATAATTGCCGATACGTGTTACGCTCTCGGGAATGGTGACAGACGTCATAACGGAACACTCGGCAAACGCGCATGAGCCGATCGCCGTTATGCTGCCGTCATCTGGAATCACGCTGTTGTCGCACCCGACAATTAACGTTCCGTCCGACTTCTTGACGATGCATGAACCGGATGAATAAAAAACTGCGTTTTCACTGTCAACGATAAATCTTTCCAATTTGCGGCACCGATTGAACGCACGCGATTCGATAAAGGTAACGCTTGCGGGGATAGAGATCTCCTCGAGATTATCGCAATTCGGTAAGAGATACTTACGGATCCCGGTGATCCCTTCCGAAATGACAGCGGATTTGATTCTTCCATTAAAGAAAAACGGGGACATATTTTGTCCGGCGTAATACGGCAGATCCCCGCTGCCGGAAATCGTCAATACACCCGTCGATTGATCCAACGTATAGGAAATGGTGTAGCTGATCGTGCCGGTGATCAGATTGTCGTTCATGCCGGAGGCTGTCGCAAAGGGATAACTCCGGATCTCCGCCGCCGTATAATCGCCGTAGACGATCGCGTATTTATTGAACAGCGGCTTCATGAAATATCCGCTGTTATCCAGCAGCTGCGCGCCGCAGGCGGCGTCCACGTGGTACCACTTGTCGCCCAGCTTCACAATGTTCCACGCGTGGTTCTCGCCCGCCCGGGTGCCGGTGACGATGCGGCAATCCAGCCCCGCGGCCTTCGCCAGCCGGTAATAGAGCTGCGCGAAGCCCTGACAGACGGCCTTGCCCTCCGACACCGCCCCGTAGGCGGTATATTTCAGCAGGTCCGCTTCGTTATAGAGGTTTTCCAGATCGAACTGCACGTTGTCGCAGAGGTAATCGTAGAGATACCGCGCCACGGCCTCTTCCTCCGTCGCCATGCAGCCCGCCAGTACGTCGGAAACGTACGCCGCCACGGCGGCCTCCTGCGACGCGGTGGTGTAATAAGACGGCGTAACGGTATAGCTGCCGTCCTCCTCCTGCGCGGCCGCCGGGAACGCGCCGTTGAAGCTCAGGCGCAGATAGTCCCCCGCAGCGCCGTTGTCGCCGTAGGCGAACAGGTCGTCAGGCGAAGGCGCGCGGTAATCGTCGCCCGTATAGCGGAAGCGGATGGTCTCCTCCCGCGCCAGCAGCCCGTCGCGGATCAAGGCAATCATCTCGTCGTAACTTGTCACTTCCGCCGGCTCCGCCGCCGAGGCGAACGCCCCGAACAGGGTAAGGGCCAGCAGCAGGGACAGGGCAAGCGTCAGCCATTTTTTCATCATAAAAACCTCCATAACGTTTTATTCTTCCGTCAGACGCATGGTGACGTCGATGGTAAATTCCTTTTCATCGCAGGAAAGCAACATGCCGCCGTGGTACTTTTTGGCCACGGCCGCCACGTTTTTCAGGCCGATGCCGTGATTGACGGCATCCGCCTTGGTGGTCCTGATCCGGTTGTTCCGGATGGTGACCTTCTGCGCCACGGTGTTGACGGCGGAAAGGGTCAGGAACCCGCCGCGCACCACGGCTTTCACGCGGATATACCGCTGCCCGGGACAGCGCTTGGCGCCCTCGATGGCGTTATCCACCATGTTGCCGATCACGGTGCACAGGTCCGCCGGTTCAATGCACGTTTCCGGTACGGAGCCGGAGAAGGTCAACTCTATGTCGAACGCCTCCGCCAGGGACCGCTTGTTGTTGAGGATGGCGTCCACCACGATATTGCCCGTGCGGAAGCGTTCCTCTGACATGCCGGAGGTGACCTTGATCTGGTCCAGGTAATCCTTTGCCTCGTCCGTCAGCCCCGCGTTCAGCAGCGAAGTGACCACCAGCATGTGGTTTTTGTAATCGTGGCGGAACTGCCGCAGCTGTTCGTCGCTGTGCAGCATGCGCTCATAGTTCTGCTGCTGGGCGTTCAGCTGCAGCAAAAACCGGTTCTGCGTGGCCATCAGGGCGAAGACCTTGAACACAAAATAGCCGGAGAACAGGATCACGCCGAACACGGACAGCGCCCGCAGCACGCCGGAGACCTTCTCGAAGTCGTAAAGGCCGGGCTCTCGCCCCATGACGCTGAAAAAGGAGGAGAAGGAGCAGATAATGATGACGGCGTAGAGCCATTTCGGGATCAGCTCCACGGTGCTGCGGATGATTTTCAGATCCTTGTTCCGGGAGGCGTACAGCAGGAACAGCGTCACCAGCGCATAACCGGCGGCGCAGAAAAGGGTCTCATAAAAGTGATAGACGGAACGGTCCTTCCCTTCCAGCAAAAAGCCGAGCACGCTGAAAAGCCCTTCCATGCCAACGTTGATCGCCAGGCAGATCAGGGCGGAGCTGAAATGGCGCGAGGAGCGGAGAACGACCTGCGGGAAAACGAGGATCGGCAGCAGCGACAGCACGCCGTACAGCAGGATCCCCGTGTCCGCGTCCGTCTGCCGGATCACCGCGGGAAGCAGCGCGATATCCGCCGCCGACAGCGCCGCAGAAAACAAAAAACAGCCGACGGTGACGGGACGCTTTCTCTCACGAAAGCCTCTCGTCGTCGCCAGCACAGCCGTCATGCAGACCATGGCGGTCAGATCATGCAGGATAAAAAACGGAAACTGCCAGAACCGATACATCCCGGTCTCCTTACGCTTCGTATTTCAGATAGCTCATATAGTTTTTCAGGAACTCGTCGTAATTCTGGGCGCTGCAGATGACCTTTTCGCCGTTGGTCAGCACGATGGTCTTCTTTTCAATGCTGGAAACGTATTTCATGTTCAGAATATAGGACCGGTGCGTTCTGAAGAAATGGGCGTTGTTGATCTCCGCGTTGAAATCGGAAATGCCCTTGGTGGCCCGGTATTGCCCCGAAAGGGTACGGACCACCGCATATTTTTTGTCGGATTCGATATACATCACGTCGTCCGCGTCGATGTAATAGGTTTTGCCGTTGGTGGGCACGATGATCTTTTTGGTGTACTGATAGAGCTTCACAAAGCTGTCAAGCGCCTCGGTGAACAGCTCTTCGGGAACGGGCTTGACAAGATACCGGAAGGTATCCAGCCGGATGGACTCGATGGCGTGATCGGCATAGACCGTCAGAAACACCACCAGCAGATTGGCGTTGACCTGTCTGATGCGCCGGATAAAATCGATCCCGTTGCCGTCCGGCAGCAGATAATCCATAAAAACAAGGTCAAATTTGTCGTTGACCGCCACAAAGCTTTCGCCTGTTTCAAAATCACAGATCTCACAGGAAATATTTTTCTT
>CAMVNL010000232.1 GCA_947168785.1 uncultured Clostridia bacterium
ATTTGTTCATAGCGGCACTGAGGTGCCGCGCTACAAAATGATCCCTACAAATCCCTGTTTTCCGTTATCCCACAATGATCCGTGATGAACCTTTTTTTTTCAGCTTAACATGGTGAATTTCGCCGCGCTGCCGCATGGGTCAACATCCCGATAAGCTACCAATTTATCTCCGTCTTATTCCGCATGGCCCGCGCGGAAGCGCTATTTGATTGACAACCGCCCCGGAATGTGATATTCTTTTGGCATATTGTTGAATGATTGAGGAGAAACCATGTTTTATGAATTGAACAATCAGCTGACCGAGATCGACGCCGGCGCCGTCCGTGAGGGCGTGCTGACCGCCGGTTACGTGGGCAGGGAAGAGGCTGCGTCTTTGCTGGAACGCCTTGGCCTTGCGGAGGAAAACGCCGCCATGCTGCAAACCGCCAGCAAGCGGTTCCGCTCCGGGGTGCAGGTGTATGACGACTACACCTTTACCGAGCTGCGCGTGACCGATTTTGAACACGTGGACGAGGCGGACGACTGTGTGGCGCTGTTTATCAAAGAGAATCTGTTTATCGTGGTAGACGTGGAGGATCACGACGCCTCCACCAAGCGCAAATTCATGGAATCCGTGCGGCGCTGCGCCTTCAAGACGCCCACGCTGGAAAAGCTGATCTATACCTTTCTGGATTCCCTGATCGCCGACGGCACCGGCCATCTGGAGGACGCCGCCCTGCGCATGGCGGAACTGGAAGAGGCTGTCTTCAACGGCAAAACGGAGAAGGACTTCAACTTTACGCTGCTGAAGATGAAGAAGGATCTCATCAAAATGCACAACTTTTATGAGCAGCTGCTGGATATCAGCACTGCGCTGGACGAGGACGAAAACAGCCTGTTTGAGAGCGAATACCTGCGGTATCTGGCCAACTTCTCTCAGAATGTGATCCGCCTGCGGGAGGACGTGGATTCCCTCAGCAGCACCCTCAGCCACGTGCAGGACGCCTATTCCGCCTATCTGGACCTGCAGCTCAACCGCAGCATGAAGGTGTTTACGGTGATGACCAGCATTTTCTTCCCCCTGACCATCATCGCGGGCTGGTACGGCATGAACTTTGTCAACATGCCGGAGCTGCACTGGCGCTTCGGCTACGTCTACGTGATCGCCCTCTCCGCCGCTGTCAGCGCCGCCCTGATCTGGATCGGCAAGAAGAAAAAGTGGTACTGAGCGGCGCACCGCGCCGCAGCTAAATTCGCCTGACGGCGAGCTGAATTTGCTTCGCAAGCTAAATTCCCTGCAGGAGCTAAATTCGGCTTCGCCGAGCTGTCAGGCGAATTTAATTTAGCTGAAAACCGCAGGGGTTCAAATTTAGCTGAAGCCGCTTGGCTTCAATTTAGCTGCGAGTGAAAGCGAGTAATTTCGCTTTTTAGGACAAAAAAATGAAAGCGAAGCGGAGATTATCCCTGCTTCGCTTTTTTATTTCTGACGACTGGCAACTGACTACTCGTCAATGTACCAAAAACAGCTCCAGCACGAACACCGTCACGCAGCAGGCGACGGCGGTTTTGAACAGGTCCGCGCCGAAATAAGCGGCGGCCACGCCCACCGCCATGGCGGCAATGCCGCTCCAGGTGCTCTGCGTCGCGTGGACGATGGCCGGGAAGGTCATCACCGCCAACGTCACGTAGGGCACGTAGTACAGGAACGAATTGAAAAAGCGGTTCTTGATTTTCTTGCGGATCACCGTCAGGGGCAGCACCCGGATCAGGAACGTCACCCCCGCCATCACGGCGATGTAAATCCAGATAATGTGGGTCATACGGCCGCCTCCTCTTCTTTGTCGGGGGAGGTCGTTTTGTCCGTTTCGCCTTCCGGTTCCTTTCGCGGGAACAGCAGCGCCGCGCCCGCGGAGATGACCACCGTGAGGATGATGGTGCGGGTGCCCTCCGGCAGACCGCTCACCACCGGCAGCACCGAGCAGAGATAGCTGAGGGTGAAGCAGACGAGGATGATCCCTGCGATAATTTTGTCCTTGCGGGCCGGGGGGATGATGATGGCGAAGAACATGCCGAACAGGGCCACGCTGAGGGCGCTGACCGCCCGGGCGGGCAAGATCTCTCCGGCGAAAATGCCGATGGCCGTGCCCACGCTCCACCCCGGGATGGCCACCGCCATGGCCCCGTAGACGTAGAGGGGCGGAATATCGCCCTCCCGCGCGATGGAGATGCCGAAGATCTCGTCGGTGATATCAAAGCCGATCAGCAGCCGGTGGCGCAGCCGCAGGTCGGGGGCCAGCCGCTGGCTTTCGGCGCAGCTCATGAGAAAATACCGGGCGTTGGCCACCAGCGTCGCCAGCGCCATCTCCAGATAAGAGGCCTGCGCCGCGATCATGGTGAAGCCGGCGTATTCTCCGGCGGAGGCGTTGCACAAGAAGCTTGCCAGAAAGCCCTGCAGCGGCGAAAGCCCCGCCTTCCCGGCGGGGATGCCCAGCGAAAAGCTGACGGCCAGATATCCCAGCGCAATGGGTACGCCGTCTTTCATTCCTTGTAAAAATAAAGATCGTTTGTTTGTCATCGTTTCTATTGTTGTCAAATTGGGAGTTTGTCGCGCTGATCGCGCGACAAAAAAGTTGAGAGTTGAAAGTTAAAAGTTGAAATTCGGAAGCCCTGCCGGGCTTGATGATATCATATAATGCCGACCGCAGGTCCCACATTTCAACTTTCAACTTTTCACTTTTAACTTTTCGAGCGTCAGCTCGATAAATCCCTGTTTACCGATATCCCACCCACACGGCAAACAGCATGATGGCCGCCGCAACTACGGCCTCCATGGCGAAGAGCTTCCAGGTGAAGCGCAGCCACTTGCCGTAGGAAACGCCGATCAGGCCGATGGCGATGATCATGATGCCGCTGGTGGGGTAGAGGAGGTTGGTGAAGCCGTCCGCCATGGCGAAGGTCAGCGCCACGGTATTGGAGCTGATGCCCATCAGGTGGGCCAGCGGAATGACCAGGGGCATCACCAGAAATGCTTTTGCCGTGCCCGAGCCGATGAAAAACTCCAGCAGGGCGATGAACAGGAAAATGATCAGAATCGCGCCGTAGGCCCCGGTCTTTGACAGCAGCCCATACACGGCGTTGAGAATGGTGTGCATAATCATTCCCTTGTTGAGAATGTAGGCCACCGCGATGACCATGAAGATCAGCGGCAGCGCCGGGGCGATGGTCTTGATGCCCGTGCCGAAGCCGGAGAGCAGCTCCTTGCCCTTCATGCCGGAAAGCTTGCCCGCCAGAATGCCGCCGATCAGGAAGAAAACGGCGAGACCGCCCATGGAGAGCGTGCCCTGCATGCCGAGGACGAAGTCGAGAATGATGCACAGGAATGAGCCCAGCAGGCAGACGCCGAAGGCCTTCGCGCCCCGTCCGGCGGCTTTTTCGGCCAGCACGGCGGCGGGGTCGTCGGCGGTGTATTTTTCCCGCAGCGCCGCGTCGCTTTCATAGACGAGGCTCTTCGTCGGGTCCTTTTCGATCCGTCTGGCGTAGGTCAGCAGAAACAGCAGCAGCACGGCGTAGACCAGCACGAAGGTCACCAGCCGCAGCCAGAGCCCTGAAAAGATCTCCACGTCCCCGGCCAGCTTTTGC
Organism: uncultured Clostridia bacterium; assembly: GCA_947168785.1. Lineage (GTDB taxonomy): Bacteria > Bacillota > Clostridia > Oscillospirales > Acutalibacteraceae > RUG806. The sequence goes on from CAMVNL010000232.1 coordinate 3,619, forward strand.
ACCGTCATCACGTTGAAGGGGTTGAAGGTGGCGGCGGTAAAGCCGAAGGCCACCGCGATGAGGCTCATGCCCAGGCCCACCAGCGAATCCCAGCCCAGCGCCAGCGATACCGCCACGGTGATGGGCACCAGCGTGACGCTCTCCTCCAATATGCCCGCCGTGGAGGCCAGCGCCATGAAGAACAGCACCAAAAGCGAAAGCAGCAGGTATTTTTTTCGGGAGAACCGTTTGATGGCCGCCGCCACAATGTACCGCAGCACCCCGGCCCGGTCCAGCAGCAGGAAGGTACCGCCCATCAGCACGATGAACGCCACGATCAATATGCCCGTCATGCCGGTCTCGCGGGTGTCGGCGTCCACAAAGACCATCACCGGCGCGGCGATGATGCGCCACAGGGGCATACGGTAGTCCTCCACCGGCTGATAGACGCTGTCGGAGGTGATCTCCTCCCGGCCCGTCTCCGGGTCCATGGCGGTGGTGAACCGGCCCCGGGGCACGATCTGCGTCAGCACGCCCGCCAGGATCCACACCGCCAGCAGCACCGCCGTGATGCCGATCACGGTCTTTTTGTTGAGCTGTAACCCCTCGTTTTTCTTTTCCTCCGCCATCCTGTTTCCCTCCCGAACGCGATTGGTGAAAGCGGTTTTTTCCATCATACCATTCCGCCGCGGGGTTGTCAATGAAAAATGAATATTTATTCATGCGAAAACGGCCTTATCCGCCCAAATTTTCTGTTGCAATTCCCGCGACAAAATGCTACAATATTTATTTGTGAAATTTGTTTTTGAAGGTGAAATTTTGAGTACAAGGGAAGATATCAGAAACATCGCGATCATCGCCCACGTTGACCACGGCAAGACCACCCTGGTGGATAAGCTCTTAAAGCAGAGCGGCACCTTCCGTGAAAACGAGGTGGTGCAAGACCGCGTGATGGACTCCAACGATCTGGAGCGGGAGAGAGGCATCACGATCCTCTCCAAAAATACGTCGGTCAATTACAAGGGCGTGAAGATCAACATCGTGGACACCCCCGGCCATGCCGATTTCGGCGGCGAGGTGGAGCGCATCATGACCATGGTGGACGGCGTTCTGCTGCTGGTGGACGCCTT
>CAMVNL010000233.1 GCA_947168785.1 uncultured Clostridia bacterium
TCAGTTGGATAGAGCAACTGCCTTCTAAGCAGTAGGCCGGGGGTTCGAGTCCCTTTCACCGCGCCAGATAAACGGAACGATGACGTCGTCCCGTTTATTTTTTTGTCTGAATAAGGCCTCCCGCAGAGGGAGGCCTTATTCAGTGCATCAGTTTGATTGATATACGGGCGTGACAGTGACGCCTTCTTCTGCAACGGAGACAGTGATCTCGGCGATCGACTTATCGTGGGAAGACACCAGCAAATTGGTGATCGGGTCCTCGATGAACCGCCGGATGGTATGACGGATATCTCTCGCGCCGCGGATGCCGTTGACCGCTTCTTTTGCGATAAAGCTTGCAACACCCTCGCCGACCGTCAGCCGGATCCCCTTGTCCTGCAGCGACGGCACGAAGTCGCCGATGAGCAGGGATGCGATCTTTTCATAGTCCTCCAACGACAGGCTGTTAAAGAGGATCACTTCGTCCACACGGCCGATGAATTCAGGTCGAAGGAACTGCTGCAGGGACTTCATGGCCTTGTCCTTACCGGCGGTATTGGCGTCCTTGCCGAAGCCCATCAGATTTTCCTTCGTCTCGCTGCCGGCATTGGAGGTCATGATGATGACGGCGTTTTCAAAACTGATGGTTCTCCCCTGCGCGTCGTTGGTCTTGCCTTCATCAAGGATCTGCAGAAGGATATTCATCACGTCGGGATGCGCCTTTTCGATCTCATCGAACAGGATCACGGAATAGGGCTTGCGTCTCACCTTCTCCGTCAACTGGCCCGCCTCGTCATAGCCGACGTACCCAGGGGGCGATCCGATCAACCGCGAAACGCTGTGCTTTTCCATAAATTCGGACATATCCAGCCGGATCAGTGTCTCCGGCGTGTCGAACAGCTCTTTGGAAAGCTGCTTGACCAGCTCCGTCTTCCCCACGCCGGTGGGGCCGACGAAGATGAAGGAGGCGGGCCGCTTGATGGGGCTGAGCCTGACGCGGCTGCGGCGGATGGCGGCGCAGACCGCTTCGACGGCCTCGTCCTGTCCGATGATGCGCTGCTTGAGGTGCTCTTCCATATGGGCAAGCTTGCTCATATCGGTATCGACGATCTTGCTGACGGGAATACCAGTCTGCAGGCTGATGACCTTTGCCAGATCGTCTTCGAGGACGTAGTTGTCCTCCGCCTTGACGCGGAGCTCTTCATTCGTCTTTTCCTGCTGCATGATCTCGGCCTTCACCCTGGCGATGGCTTCATAATCGGGGTGCTCGGCGTTTTCCATCAGTTCCGCTTCCTTGGCCCGCAGCTCACCCAGCTTCAATTCGCCGGCTTCATAATCGCTGATGGCTTTGTTCCGCAGATTGGCGCAGGTACAGGCTTCATCCAGCAGGTCAATGGCTTTATCGGGCAAAAACCGTTCGGTGATATAGCGCTCGGAAAGCGTGACCGTTTTATACACGAGCGTATCGTTGATTCTCACCCGGTGGTAGTTCTCATAATAGGATTTGATGCCCAGCAGCATCCGATAAGCGTCGTCAATGGAGGGCTCTTCCACCTTGACGGGCTGGAAGCGCCTTTCAAGCGCGGCGTCTTTTTCGATGTGCTTTCTGTACTCGTTGAAGGTGGTGGCGCCGATGACCTGGATCTCCCCGCGGGAAAGAGCGGGCTTCAGGATGTTCGCGGCGTTCATGGAGCCTTCCGCGTCGCCGGTGCCCACGAGATTATGGACCTCGTCAATGAAAAGGATGATATTGCCTTCCGCCTTTACCTCTTCCACAAGCCCTTTGATACGGCTTTCAAACTGGCCGCGGAACTGGGTCCCTGCCACCAGAGCAGTAAGGTCCAGCAAATGGATCTCTTTTTTCTGCAATTTGGCGGGGACGTTGCCCTCCGCAATGGCAATGGCGAGGCCTTCGGCAATGGCCGTCTTACCGACGCCGGGTTCGCCAATCAGGCAGGGATTATTCTTCGTCCGGCGGCACAGGATCTGCGTCACCCGGGCAATTTCCGATTCACGGCCGATGATACGGTCGATTTTGCCGTCTCTTGCTTTCCCGGTCAGATCGGTGCAGTACTGATCGAGGAATTTCCGTTGGGATTTGGTTTGTTTTTTCTTCTGCTTTTGCGCCTTTCGCTGACCCTTTTCATTGGAAGCGACTTCCGCGGGCAGATCGACGTTGTCGTCTTTTTTGGCGGGCTGATTGCCTCCGAACAATCCCTGTAAAAACGGGAACGTGGGCGCGCCGCCGGGTTCAAAGCCGTCTTCCCCTTCCAGTCCTGACAGCGCGTCGCCGAACTGTTCGTTCAGCGCGTCGATATCGTCCTCGGTAATGCCCATCTTGGACATCATGTCCTTGATGGGGCCGATGTTCATTTCCATGGCGCATTTGATGCAAAGGCCCTCCTGAGTGGTCTTCTCCCCTTCGATCTTGGAGATGAAAATCACGGCAGGCCGCTGCTTGCACCGGGAGCATAATTTCATGTTCATGTATCGGGATCCTTTCGATTGGCAAAAAGATTATTTCTTCGCTTTTGCTTTCGCCTTCGCTTCCTTTTCCGCTTTGGCAGCCGCCTTCCCCTCGGGACTGAAACGAACCTTCGCCTGACGGTGAACACCGGGCATATAGCTGATAAACGCCACGAAGGTCATGATGACCGCGATCACCACCAAAACCATCATCACGGCGTCGGGAATGACGAAAAGCTGACGGAAAGCGCCGATCTCGGGGCCGAAGGCCATAATGGAGATCATGACCAGATAAAACGCCATGGTTGCCGCTTTGCCGTAGATTTCAGCCGCGCCGGGCTTCAGACCGAAGTAGATCATCACCGCGCCGCCGATCAGCATAACCAGCTCTTTGACGATGAACAGCAAAAAGACCCATGCAAACAGGTGCAATGTTTTATTATTCGCATTGAAAAATGTGAGGAACAGCATGACGGCGATGGTCGCCTGCGTCAGCTTATCCGCGATGGGGTCAAGCATTTTACCGAGCTCGCTGACCTGATTGAAACGGCGGGCGATTTTTCCGTCAAAGAGGTCGCTGAGCCCCGACAGCGCCAAAACCACCACAGCCCAGATGAGCTGCCCCTTATAGAACAGCACGGCAAAAACAGGGATCAGCAGGATTCTGATAAACGACAGAAGATTCGGAATCGTCCATACGTTGTCAAAGAGATAAGCGGTTTTCTTTTGATTGTCCATTTCATTCACCTAAACGGCAGCTTCTGCTGCCGGCCTTTCTGATTGTTACTGAAATAATCCGGCGATAAATCCGCAGAGAACAGACCCCTGCACCTGAGACGCCAGCGAGCTGCCGCTGAAGGCGGAGGAGAACAGATTCAGCACCACGCATGCTATGGCGACAAGCATCACGCCCTTGACGGCGCCAAGCGCCGCGCCAAGCACGGTATTGGTCGTACCGATGAACTTATGCTTCTGCGTGTCCGTCAGGCTGCGGTTAATCGCACCGGCGATGATTTTCAGGATAGCGGAAAAAATGACAAACAGCAATACAGTTGCAATAATTGTCAGAACGCCTGTCACAATCGGCATGATATAATCCTGCTCGATCCCTTCCACGGTCAGCACCTGCGTGCCGCCGGAGAAATCCGGATAGAGCCCATAGCGCTTTGCGATCGAAACGATCGGCATGGGCAGTTCCGATAAAATCGCGTCGATTCCGTCGCCGATCTGCCCGGAAACGGAGCCGGAGGGCAGAATGCGAAGCAACTCGGCGCTGATCTTCTGATGCAGGAACTGCCGGTAAAACAGAACGGACGCCGGTCTTGCCGTGAGCCTTGCCAACGTGCCGGACAGAAGCACCACCGCGAAATTCATCAAAGACCAAAGGAGGCCTTTTTTTGCGGCGACCAGGGTTATCAAGGCCACCAGAACGATAAGAACGATATCCAGCGCATTCATCAATGAATCACTCCAATCAACAGTTCAGCCGAATCTGTGGGAAACGATCATCCGAAAAGAGGTTCTTCCGTTTCTTCCTCTTCGACGTCATCTTCCGCTTCCTCTTCTCCGGCGGTCGCTTCCGCCGCTTCCGCCGCTTCGGCAGCCTCCTCCGCGCCGGAATCATCCGCTGTCTCTTCATCCACCACGGAAATTCCCGCTTCTGCCGTCTCCAACGGCTCAGTCGGCTGTTCCTGCTCCGCAGCGTCTGTTTCCGTCACAGGCGCGGCGGTTGTTGTTTCGTCTTTTGTGCGGTTGGGCTGCGGAACGTAAGAAGAAGTGGTTTCGGCCCGTTTGGAATCAAAATGAATATTGTAACGGTGCAGCCCGCTGCCGGCCAGGACGAAGAGATTGCTGCCGGAAATCAGCGAACGCTCGCAGGTCTCGCCTATGTCAACGTCCCCCAGTACCTTGTCGGAACGGCTGATGATCTGGACTTTATCATACATCACCACCCCCACGTAACTGTCGCTGGCCGTAACGCCTGAAATCAGCGTGGCGTAGGAATGGGTAAACAGCTTTTTATGCGAGGCGTCAAAGACGGTGACCTGCGGCGCCTGCTCATTGCCATAGGGCATGACGGCCGTACAATTCAGGCCCGAAGAAGAAACGCAGGCGTATTCGATCTCGTTGGCGGTATATTCCTGCGCAGGCTCCATGCTGCCGTCTCCGTCAATAACGTAAACGCCGCCGTCAGTATACACAGCCACCTTTTTCCCGGAAATGAAGTCGATATCAAACACCGTTTTCCCGGGGAAATCCAC
>CAMVNL010000234.1 GCA_947168785.1 uncultured Clostridia bacterium
TGAACGCCTGGCGGAGGAGAAAGGGATCGATCTGTCCGACAACGGCGCCATCCTCGCTGCTTTCACAGGCTTGCGCCCCTACGGAATGATTCCGCTGCTGCGGCAGCCGCCCGCCGTGCTGACGCTGCGGTTCAGTCCGTGGGATATATGGGAAAGGGTCGGCTCCTTTTATACGAAACAGGCGGTATTCGATCCCGTCCCGCTCCGGGAAACGCCCTCCTCCCGGATCGTTTCCGTGCCGGTCCCCATCGACGGCTCCGTTTCTTTTCAGGAGAATGATTGGATGTTCGATTATGGAATCACAATGAATCTCGGCGGCAATCCCGCTCTGATGCTGCCGGTACGTTTGCGGAACCATTTCGGTCCGCTTCTGACTGGCGACGGCGTTGTCAAAAGCAGGTATCTCCGTATCAGAACGGATTCGCCGGAGGCGCTGTGCGAACGGCTCAGGGAATCGCTGAACGGTCTGGACGGCTATGAGATGGTTGACTTTCGGTTCGGCGACGGAACGAGCCAGTTGTTTGCCGACGCATCGTTGTTTGACGGTGTAAAAAACCGTACCGTAATGAACCGCGTCCGGATCAACAACGTGAGGGCGGAAGAAAACGATTATCGGGTCTTTCTGGAACAGATCGACCGGTTTTACCGGGTGGTGCTGCTGCTAGTGGTTTTCGCTGTAGGGTTGAATATTCTGAATACCGTTCACCTGAACCGGCTGTCCCGGCGGCAGGAATACGCGGTCCTCGCCTCCATCGGGCTGGACCGCCGTCATCGCCGTCAGATGCTGCTGACGGAAAGCCTGCGGTATTCTGTGAAGGGCGCTCTGCTGGCATTTCTGCTGACAATAGTCGCCGTTTATCCTCTGAGCTTACCCATTAATTCCGCCCTGAACTGGGAGTATATGCAACCACCTTCATTTCTCTTGGGCAGCTCTTCTGATACCTGGTTTGAAATGATCCATGTAATTATGACAATTGCAAAATCGTACTGGGATGGACTGGCATATATATGGACGCGGTACTGGCCGCCCATCGTGGGGATAGCGCTGTTCCTCTTTTTCGGTTTTCTGCTGGCGGAGCATCTGACCTTGAAAAAGCTGGAAAAGGACGAACTGGTGATGATCTTAAAGGACGATTTCTACGAATAGAAAAGGTCCTTTTACGGTGCGGGAACGGTCCTCATGGCGCAGAAGTGCGCCGCTGTGCAAAAAAAAACGAAATTACCGCGCTGATCCCGCAGTCCGGCCCATCGGACGCGTATCTGTATCGAGATTATATCATTTCATGAAGTTTAATGCTGATATTTATGATTATTCGCTTGAATTTTGCATGCATATTTGATATAATCACCTCGCAAGATGATCTTGTGAGGTGAAATCATGTTCAGGAAAATACAGAATTATCTGGAACAATGGAAAAACAGCCCCTACCGCAAGCCTTTGATTTTACAGGGAGCAAGGCAGGTGGGCAAGACCTACGCGATTCTGGAATTCGGGCGGAAACACTACGAAAACGTGGCGTATTTCAACTTTGAGACCAACCCGAAGCTGAACACCTGCTTTGAGGAAGACATCAGCCCGGCGTATCTGCTGCCGCTGCTGTCCCGGATCGCCGGGGAAACCATCGTTAAAGAAAAGACGCTGATCGTGTTCGACGAGGTGCAGCTCTGCGAACGGGCGCTGACTTCCCTGAAATACTTCTGTGAGGACGCGCCGGAATACCATATCATCGTCGCAGGCAGCCTGCTGGGCGTGGCGGTGAACCGGGCGGAGTTCTCCTTCCCCGTTGGCAAGGTGGATATCAAAACGCTGTACCCGATGGATATGGAAGAGTTTCTGCTGGCCATGGGGGAAGAGGCGCTTGTCAAAGAGATTCGCTCGCACTTTGACGCCGATACGCCGCTGCCCGCCGCCCTGCATGACGCCGCCATGCGTCTTTACCGGCAATATCTGGTCGTGGGTGGTATGCCGGAATGCGTGGCGCAATATGCCGAAACGCGGGATTACGTTCTGGTGCGGTACACGCAGGATACGATCCTTGCGAGCTATCTCAACGACATGAGCAAATACAACAACCTGAACGGGATCAAAAAAACACGGCTGACCTATGATAATATCACCGTACAGCTTTCCAGACCCCACACGCGTTTCCAGTATAAGCTCATCAAAAAAGGCGGGCGCGCCTCGGAATTTGAAAACGCCGTTGAGTGGCTGACGCTTTCCGGGATCGTCTCGCAGGTCTACCGGCTGGAGCAGATCAAAAAGCCGCCCGAAAACTACCGGGATATCGACGCGTTTAAAATATACGTTTCCGATATGGGGCTGCTCTGCGCCAAAAAGAAGCTGGCGGCGAACGACGTACTGTATATGACTGACGAGCTGAACGATTTCAAGGGCGGCATGGCGGAAAACTACGTCAACGTCCAGCTCACGATCAACGGCTATGATACGTGGTATTGGGAATCCGACCGCGGCGCGGAGGTGGATTTCGTGATCCAGCGGGAGGGAAAACTGATCCCCGTTGAGGTGAAATCCGCAGACAACACCAAGGCAAAGAGCCTGCAGGTGTATATCGACAGATTCAAGCCCGCGTATGCAATCAAGCTTTCCGCAAAGAATTTCGGCTTTGAAAACGGCAAAAAGACCGTCCCGCTCTACGCCGCGTTTTGCATCTGAATCACCATAACGAACGCCGGACGCTCCCATTGCGGGAACGCCCGGTTTTGTGTTTCAGAGAACAACTTCTTATTTACGGCTTCTGCCAGATCTTCACGTAATCCACCAGCATGGACGTGGTGAAATCCTTGCTGTGCTTGATTGTTTCCGGGATCTCCAGCGAGACGATCACTTCCTCGAACGCCGTGGAAACGCCCTTTGAAAACGCGCTTCTCGCGGTCTCCACACCGTTGATATAGAAGATATATTCATCCTCCGTCCATTCAAGACCGTAGGTGTTGAAGGTGTTGTAGATATCGTTCCCCCGGAACGCGCCGATCCGTTTGGAATCGATTTTGTCCGGATTGTCGTCGCCGCCGTTGCAGTGGATGGCGGTGGTGACCGCGTTGCGTTTGACCGTGCCGCCGTCGTTCCAGCAGTTGGCTTCCATAATATCGATCTCCGCCGCGCCCACGCCGCCACGGGAGATGTCGTGCTCATAGGAGCCGTCCCCCTGCAGCCAGAAGGCGGACCAGAAGCCGCCGCCCGGGGCGCAGGTGCAGCGGATCTCAAAGCAGCCGTGGCGGTACCTTTGGTTCAGAGCGAGCATCCCACTGTACCAGCCCGGGCCGAATTCGCCGTCCTCCCGGTATTGGGCGGTGATCTTCAGCAGGCCGTCCGAAACGCTGACCTGACTGGCGGCGTTGTGAACGCCGTCCGGAAGTCCTTCCTGCCGGTAAAACCACGCGTCCGTGTCCAGCGCGTCGCCCTCAAATTCGTCCTCAAAGACAAGCTCGTACCCGGTCAGGTCCAGCTTCTGCCCCATGGGCTTCAGCGGCAAACCGAAGAGGTTGCTGAAAAACGTGACGATCCCGATGAAAAACGCCATGATCTTCTGTGTGATTCCTGTTTGCATAAAAAAACTCCTTTTCCTGTTTTTACCACAGTGTAAAGGAGTTCGGTGACATTTCGGTGACTTTCCGGTGACAAAAACGTCACGCGCCGGTGAAGAAAATGTCACATAGGAAAAAAGCCGCCGCGTTCCGGGGTGGAGCGCGGCGGCGCGTTTTGGTTGATTGGATTGTTTCGGTAAATGCGGCGTCCGTTCAGAACGTCCGGCGGGCGGTCATGTTCTTCATAAATATCGCGAGGATCTGGCGGAAGGTATCAAGGAAGTGCCGGATAAAGGCGATATGCCACGCGAAGGGGTTGGAGACGCCCGTGAGTTTGAAGGAATCGAACTGGCTCACGTCGTCGTTCCAGGAAAAGCCGTTCAGCGAGCCCCAGTATTCTATCTCGGTGAAGTCCTCGTTGATGGTCACGATATCGCAGCCGCCGTTGACGTAGTTTTCGGAGTTGCAGTCGCAGGCGATGAGGATATGGGTCCCATCCGCCGCCGTGTACGCACCTCCGGTTCGCCTGTCGCGATGGCCTTCATGGGGTGCTCCCCGCCGGGATAGAACTCGAAATAGATCGGTTTGCCCTGTTCCGCTGTCTCATACAGCTTTCTGAGCTGTGCGGAATAGGCGTCGGTGCCGGGGTCGATGCCCACGTTGTTCACCAGATGGCAGGCCACGCAGTTGTTGTTATACACGTTGATGATGCTGGTCAGCTCCTCGGTGGGCTCCAGCTCCGAGAGGCTTCGGGCGTTCTGGGCGGAGAGCAGGTCGATCCTGCCGTAGTGCTGCAGCAGCTCCGTGACGGGGAAGCCGCAGCAGGAGCCGTTGAAGCTGTAGGTGGGCCAGTAGACGGTCATGTAGGTGAGCCCTGCCGCCGCCAGCGGCATAAAGGGGGTCACGCTGAAGGTGGTCGTCCAGTTGGCGATATTGCGGTAATAGTCGCCGTCGGTATAATAATAACCGCCGTCAAAGTATTCGTCGCTGTTGGTGAAGGAATAGACCTCCTCCGCCCGCATACCGATGGGCGTGTAGACGGGATAGAGATCGTAGACCGCGCCGGGTGCGGCGATGATATCCGTCTTCGGGCCGTCCCAGGACCACGCGTCCGGGTTGTAGTTCCACGCATGACCGTCCTCCGTCCGCCAGCC
>CAMVNL010000235.1 GCA_947168785.1 uncultured Clostridia bacterium
TCTTTCCAGAACCTTTGAGCCGGACGCCCCCAACTATACCCCCCGCATCAGCGGCATGCTCACCTTTGCCGACGGTGATTTCACCTATCAGATGAACATCCTCAAGAGCATCGACGCCGAGGGGAGCGAGTGCGCCCGCTACGGCTTCTGCTATCCCGCCAAGGCGGGCCTGGGCCACTTCCTGCACACCTACGTCTGCGACGGCAACCCCATCCCCACCTTCCAGGGCGAGCCGGAAAGAGTGGCCATCCCCGACGATATCGACGAATTTACGGACAAACTCTGGAACGCGCTGGACGCGGATAACAAGATTTCCCTCTACGTTTGCTACACCGACCTTGAAACCTGCGAAAAAGAGACCCGGCTGATCAACAAAAACAAATAAAGGAGAACCACTGCCATGAAAGAATTTGAACTGAAGTACGGCTGCAACCCCAACCAGAAACCCTCCAAGATCTATATGCACGACGGCAGCGACCTGCCCATCGAAATCCTCTGCGGCCGCCCCGGCTACATCAATTTCCTTGACGCCTTCAATTCCTGGCAGCTGGTCAAGGAGCTGAAAGCGGCGCTGGGCCTGCCCGCCGTCACCTCCTTCAAGCACGTGAGCCCCACCAGCGCAGCCGTGGGCATCCCGCTGCCGGAAAAGCTGAAAAAGGCCTGCTTTGTGGACGATGTCGAAGGCCTTGACGATTCCCCTCTCGCCTGCGCCTACGCCAGGGCCCGCGGCACAGACCGCATGTGCTCCTTCGGCGACTGGGTGGCCCTGTCGGACGTCTGCGACGTGACCACCGCCAAGCTCATCAAGCGCGAGGTATCCGACGGCGTGATCGCCCCCGGGTACGAGCCGGAGGCGCTGGAGATCCTGAAATCCAAGCGCAAGGGCAACTACAACATCGTGCAGATCGACCCGGACTACGTGCCCGCCGAGCAGGAGCACAAGCAGGTGTTCGGCATCACCTTCGAGCAGGGCCGCAACAACTTCAAAATCGACCGGGAGCTGCTGGGGAACGTGGTCACCGCCAACAAGGACCTGCCGGAAGAGGCGGTCCGCGACCTGATCATCTCCCTCATCACCCTGAAATACACCCAGTCCAACTCCGTCTGCTACGCCTGGGGCGGACAGGCCGTTGGCGTGGGCGCCGGACAGCAGTCCCGCATCCACTGCACCCGCCTTGCCGGTTCCAAGGCGGATACCTTCTTCCTCCGTCAGGCGGACAAGGTGCTGAACCTCCCCTTCCGTGAGGACATCGGCCGCCCCGACCGTGACAACGTGATCGACGGCTACATCAACCAGAACGAAGAGGACGTGTGCGCCGACGGCAACTGGCAGAAATATTTTACCGTGCAGCCCGCCCCCTTCACCAAAGAGGAGCAGCGCGCCTATCTTGACACCATCACCGGCGTGTCTCTCGGTTCCGACGCCTTCTTCCCCTTCGGCGACAACATCGAAAGAGCCCACAAGAGCGGCGTTTCCTACATCGCCGAGCCCGGCGGCTCCATCCGCGATGATCAGGTCATCGAGACCTGCGACAAGTACGGCATCGCCATGGCGTTTACCGGCATGCGGCTGTTCCATCATTAAGAGCCACGTAGCGCGGCACCTCAGTGCCGCTATCAGCACAAACAACTTTTTTTGCAAACGCATATCAGTTACATTCGTCAGAAGCGGCACTGAGGTGCCGCGCTGCCGATACAAAAAACAGGAGGCACGAATATGGCTTATCTTTCCGATATCGAAATCGCCCAGGCATGCGAGATGCGCCCCATCGGGGACATCGCCGCCAAGGCGCACGTGGACGAAAAATACATTGAACAGTACGGCAGATATAAGGCGAAGGTTGACCCGGCCCTGCTGAAAGAGACGGACCGGGAGGACGGCAAGCTGATCCTCGTCACCGCCATCACCCCCACCCCCGCGGGCGAGGGCAAGACCACCACGACCATCGGCCTGGCAGACGGCCTTTCCCGCATCGGCAAGGACGTGACCGTGGCGCTGCGGGAGCCCTCCCTGGGCCCGGTGTTCGGCGTTAAGGGCGGCGCGGCCGGCGGTGGCTACGCCCAGGTGGTTCCCATGGAGGATATCAACCTCCACTTCACCGGCGACTTTCACGCCATCGGCGCGGCCAATAACCTGCTGGCCGCCATGCTGGACAACCACATTCAGCAGGGCAACGCCCTTGGTATCGACGTGAGAAAAATCACGTGGAAGCGCTGCGTGGACATGAACGACCGTCAGCTCCGCTTTTTGGTGGACGGCATGGGCGGCAAGGCCAACGGCGTGCCCCGTGAGGACGGCTTCGACATCACCGTGGCCAGCGAGATCATGGCGGTGTTCTGCCTGGCCTCCTCCATCACCGACCTGAAGGAGCGCCTCTCCCGCATCATCGTGGGCTACACCTACGACGACAAGCCCGTGACCGCGGGCGACCTGAAGGCCGTGGGCGCCATGACGGCGCTGCTGAAGGACGCCCTCAAGCCCAATCTGGTGCAGACGCTGGAGGGCACGCCCGCCTTCGTGCACGGCGGTCCCTTCGCCAACATTGCCCACGGCTGCAACTCCGTGATGGCGACGCGCCTTGCCCTGAAGATGGGCGATTACACCGTGACCGAGGCCGGCTTCGGCGCGGACCTTGGCGCGGAGAAATTCCTGGACATCAAGTGCCGCATGGCGGGCCTCACCCCCGACGCGGTGGTGGTGGTCGCCACGGTGCGCGCGCTGAAAATGCACGGCGGCCTCGACAAGAAGCAGCTCGCCACCGAGGACCTGAACGCGCTGGAAAAGGGCATCCCGAACCTGCTGCGCCACGTTTCCAACATCAAGAACGTCTACAAGCTCCCCTGCGTGGTGGCGGTCAACCGATTCCCCACCGACACGGACGCGGAGATCGACTTCATTATCGCCAAGTGCCGCGAACTGGGCGTGAACACCGTGCTTTCCACCGTGTGGGCGGAAGGCGGCAAGGGCGGCGAGGCCCTGGCCCGCGAGGTGGTGCGTCTGTGCGAAGAGGAGCAGGGCGACTTCACCTTCAGCTATGAGCTGGACGCCTCCATTGAGGAGAAGATCGAGGCTGTGACGAAGAAGATCTACGGCGGCAGCGGCGTGACCATCATGCCCAACGCCAAAAAGCAGATTGCGCAGCTCACGGAGCTGGGCTTTGACAAGCTGCCCGTGTGCATCGCCAAGACCCAGTACAGCTTTTCCGACGACCCCACGAAGCTTGGCGCGCCGGAGGACTTCACCGTGACGGTGAAGAACGTGAAGGTCAGCGCCGGCGCGGGCTTCCTGGTGGTGCTCACCGGCGATATCCTCACCATGCCGTGCCTGCCCAAGGTCCCCGCCGCGGAAAAGATCGACGTAGACGAGAACGGTAGGATTTCCGGGCTGTTCTGATACATTAAAAAACCTGCACGGGGCTGTCTCATTTGAGACAGCCCCGTTGTCATACTACCAAATATGTGGATCATCATGGATAATTGTGGGATTTGTTGTCAACAAATCGTGGGGTTATTGACAACTCCGGTAGCGCGGCACCTCAGTGCCGCTCGTGACGCAAACAACCTTTTTTGCTGACCGGAAAAGAAGATGTTGTCTGAGATAGAACGGTTCGGCCGATTTTTCAGTTTGCTGAATAGTACTTTGGTAAACAGCGGCACTGAGGTGCCGCGCTACACGACTTATGACTGATAAGCCGCGATCCAGTCGCCGATGACCTCGGTATTGCCGCCGTAGGACTGCATGGCCACCACCCGGTTCTGACCGGGGATGATATACAGCTTCTGCCCGTTCATGCCGCCCTTGGCGTAGTATTTGCCGGTGCGGTGCGGGTCGAGGGAAAAATGCTTTTCAACGGCAAGGTCGCGCCATTCCACCGAAAAGACGCGCTTTCCCTGATATTGTCCGCCGCCGAGATACAACGCCCCCAGCTTCGCCATATCCGCCGCCGAAATATACAGCCCGGTCGCGCCCATGGCGTGGCCCTGTGGACAATGGCTCCACGCCAGCTCCTCAAAGCCGAAGGGCAGGCCGATCTCCCGCCAGATGAAGTCGTCCAGCGGCACGCCGGAGACCTTCTCCGCGATCCGGGAGATCAGGTAGTAAGCGCCGTCGGAATAGCGCTCCTCGGTTCCGGGGGCGTAGGCCAGCGGCCAGGTCAGCATATACCGCAGATAATCCTCGCCGAAGGTTTTGGCGGGGATCACGTCGATATCAAGGAACCCGCCGGGCAGCCCCGCCCGGTGGGCCAGCGCCATCTCCACGGTGACGGACTTCCAGCGGGGGTCCATACCGGCCGCGGGCAAGTCCTCCGCAAGGATATCGCAGACCTTATCCTCAAGGCGCACCAGCCCCCTGTCCCGCAGGATGCCGATGGCGGTGACGCCGAAGAGCTTGGCAACGGAATAGATATTTTGGCTGCGGTTCGTGGCGGTCAGATCGACGGTTTCAGGTTCCCCGTCCCCCACGATCTCCGCGAAACGGAACACCGGAAAGGGCTGTGTGCGGGCAAACGCCGCCAGCGCCTCCAAAAACTGACTCATAGATGATCCTCCTGTCTGTTGTTGTGATACCACCAGTTTAACAAACCCCGCCGGATCTGTCAAGGCGGAAGCGGATTTACCGGAAATACATCGACGGGTTGATTTTCCGGCGCGGGCGTGGTATGCTGTAAGAAAAAAGCGGGAGTG
>CAMVNL010000236.1 GCA_947168785.1 uncultured Clostridia bacterium
CAGCTGCGTTTTCGCGCAAATGTTGCATCCCGTAGCACGGCGCATTGCGCCGTCTTTTGCTTCCCC
This sequence comes from uncultured Clostridia bacterium, assembly GCA_947168785.1. Lineage (GTDB taxonomy): Bacteria > Bacillota > Clostridia > Oscillospirales > Acutalibacteraceae > RUG806. Next base: position 67 of record CAMVNL010000236.1, read on the forward strand.
GCGGAATCGGTTTTCCTTGCGCGGACAGCCCAAAGCTCACCGCGGCTGCCCCTGCGGAAGGTCGTTCGTCCACCTTCTTTCAGACGGCGCAATGCGCCGTGTTACGATCGCCCCCTCTGCGCGCATCGCGTTACAAAAGCGCATCGCTGCCGCAATCGCCCCGGACAACGCTTCCATCCTACCCTGAACAGAACAAGGATCCCTGAACGAAATCACCCGTTCAAGGATCCTCGGTTTTTTATCGCCGCTGTTTTCAGTTGTAAATGTTGAAGGTGGCGTAGGAGAGGTAGCGGGTACCCCAGAATTCCACGCCTGTCAGCACGATCTTATCCGCGTAGACGTTGACGATATACCCCTGGGAAGAGCGCATATACCGCTCGCTCCGGTCGGTGGAATCAGGCTCCACGGAGCGGGGGGAGGAGACGCTGGGGATATGTACGAAGGTGGCGTACTGGCCGCCGTAGCTGGTGATGTTCGTCTGCTCGTTCATGGTGTAGCTGTCGAAATCCCAGTGAGAGTGGCCGTTGAAGAAGATCACGTTTTTATACTCCTTCAGCAGCGCCTTCATACGCACCTCGTCCGGCGTGCCCACGGTATAGGTCAGGTCGTAGGTCACGCCCTTGTTGTTGACAAGGTTGCCTTCGCCCCGTCCGGGGTCGTTGTTGTCGTCCGCCATAAAGGTGTGAAAATAGAGATACACACGGCGGTCCTTGTACTGCTCAAACTTCGCCTCCAGCCAGTTCAGCTGTGAATCCTCCAGCAGGCGGCTGGTTTCCTTGTTGTAGTCCCAATAGCGCTGGCTGAGGAAGATGAACACGTCCCCATGCAGATCGTCGCCCTTGTAGACGAAATCGACGCCGTTTTCCGCCAGCTCGATGTCGCCGCGGTCGGGGTTGGCGTACACGTCCGGATTGACGTATTCATGCCACAGGTCCCAGATCTCGTCGTAGCCCACGTCGTGGTTGCCGGTGCAGGAATACACCGGGAAGTCGAAGTCCGACACGATCTCACGGAATTTCCGGAAGGAGTCCTCTTCCGCCTTGGTGCTGATGTCGCCGGAGATGGCCACCAGTGACACGTCCTTTTTGTCCATGAATTCCAGCGCGTTGCGGAAGGCCAGACAGGCGTCGTCGCCGGTGAGAGAGAGGTTATAACGGTTGAAGTGAACGTCGGACAGCGCGCCGAAGCTGTAAAGCAGTTCGCCGTTGACGGTCTGCTTGTCTTCTGGGATCGCCGTCTGTCCCTTCTTGAGCGCGCCCTGATAGGCCAGCACGGTCTCGGCCCCCTCGGGGATGGCGATATACTCATAGATATCGGCGCTGCCCTCGCCCTTGGAAACGGTCACGGCCCCGAACTCGGTGTAGGGGATCTCTTTGCCGCCGCTCTCAGCGGTGAGCCGGTTGCCATTCTCGTCGCCCCAATAGAGCTTATAGGTGCCGGGAATGGAGGCCGTCACCGTGACGGTGCCTCCCGCGCAGCCGTTCTGATCGTCAGAAAACGCGTAGCTGATCTGCGCGGAAGAACTGAGCCCCGGCAAAGACAGGGAAAACGCCCCCAGCATGACCAGCAGCGCAAAAATGATGCTGTAGAATTTGGAAATGGAACGGGTCATGGTAATCTCCTCAGAATAATGAAATCAGTCGCCAGTCTCCTCTCGCGAGTCGCCGGAAGTCCTCCGGACGATCCCTATGGACAGGGACCTGGAATAACTTTTCTCACGACTGCGGCGCAACGCGCCGCCGCTGGCGCCTGGCGACTGTTCAGCGAGCCGTCTGCTCGCTGAACATCAGTTCGTATAATTATCGAAATACCCCTGCACCAGCACCACGGGCGTGCCCTTGTCGCCGCTGCCGCTGGTCAGGTCGCACAGCGAGCCGATCAGGTCGGTCAGCTGGCGGGGGGTGGTGCCCTGGCTGGCCATGTTGCCCTTCAGGTCGCCGTCCTTCGCCTTGATGCTGGCGGAGATGGCCTCCTTCAGCGCTTCGCCGGAGAGGTCCTTATAGTCGTTGTCCGCCAGGTATTTCAGCTTCAGCTCGTTGGGCGTGCCGATGAGGCCATCCGTGAAAGCGGGGGAGACCACCGGGTCGGCCAGCTCCCAGATCTTGCCCTGGGGGTCCTTGAAGGCGCCGTCTCCGTAGACCATGACCTCCACGTGCTTGCCCGTGGCCTCAAGGATGCGCTTCTGCACGTCCTCCACCACCGGCTGGCAGTTGTGGGGGAACAGCTTGATTTTGTCCTCGGTGGACTTGTTGGAGCCCAGCAGACCGTATTTCTCGTTGCAGCCGCTGCCGTTTACCGGGGCGTTCAGGATATCGTCCAGCCCGCAGACCGTTTTCGCGCCGGCGGCCTTGAGGATCCGCTTGGTCCTGGCGCGGGTGTGGATATCGCAGGTCAGCACGCAGTCCGTGTAGTCGAGGATGGTCTTCGCCTGATTGGCGAAGATGATTTCCACCTCGGCGCCCATCTCCTTGATCAGGTCGCCGTAGTACTGCACGTAGTCCACGCCGGTGAATTCGTGCTTGTTCACGCCGAACAGCTCGCGGTATTTGGCCTCGGTCAGCACGTCGGAGTAGGGGTTCACGCCCGCCGCATCGATCTTGTCCAGACTCACCAGCTCGTTGCCCACTTCGTCGGAGGGATAGCTGAGCATCAGCACGATTTTCTTCGCGCCCTTGGCGATGCCGCGCAGGCAGATGGCAAAACGGTTGCGGGAAAGAATCGGAAAAATGACGCCGATCGTGCCGCCGCCCAGCTTCGCCTTCACGTCCGCCGCAATGTCGTCTACGGTGGCGTAGTTGCCCTGGGCCCGGGCCACGACGGATTCCGTCACCGAAATCACGTCTCTGTCTCTCAGTTCAAATCCCTCGCAGGCGGCTGCTTCCAGCACGCTGTCCGCTACGATCTTCGCAATGTCGTCGCCCTCACGGATGATGGGGCAGCGGATGCCGCGGGAGCAGGTGCCTACTCTTCTTTCTTTCGTGTCCATGGTTGGTCTCTTCCTTTCTATAAAAAACAAAAATTACAATAGATCTTTATACTGATAGACTCTTACGTAGTCCACCAAGAAGTGGACGGCGGTGCCGTCCTTGGGCAGATTGATCTCTCCCACGCCGTGGCGGTCGGCGTTGGCCACGCCGTTCTCGCCCGCGATCTCGGTGGAAAGGATCAGATATTCCGGGTTGTCGGAAACGCCGCCGGTGGAAAGCCTGCCGGTCTCCACGCCGTTGATATAGAAAATATATGCGTCCTTGTTCCACTCCAGCCCGTAGGTGTTGTATTCCTCATAGGGGTTGTTGGCGAAATAATAGCCGATGCTGTCGCCCTTTTCCTCCTCGCCGTAGCCGTCGTAGTGGATGCCGCTGACGACGGAGTCGCCGGCCTTCCACCAGTGGTCTTTATAGCGCATGGATTCGAAGATATCCACTTCCGTGCCGTCGTCGCCCTTGCCGTCGACGTTGAAAACGCCCTCGTTCATCATCCAGAAGGCGCTCCAAAGACCCGTGGAGGGGGGCAGGATGCAGCGGCACTCAAAATAGCCGTAGCACTGCTCGAACAGCACTCTGTTTTTATCGATCCGGGTCTCCACAACGCCGGTATAGTAACCGGCTGGATTGCCGTTCAGGCCGTCTTTCAGGTATTTCGCGGCGATGTCAAGGGCGCCGTCGTGCACGCTGACCATGTCCCGGTGCCAGTAGCCGCCCTTGCGTTCGTTGAGCCAGTCCATGGTGGCCCACTTGGTCCGGTCCAGCGTGTCGCCCTCAAACTCGTCGTTCCAGGTCATTTCAAACTTTGTCAGGTCGATTGACTGTCCCGACGGCTTCTTGGGGAACTGATGGAACATCCAGGGGAACATCGAAGCAAAGAAAAAAATGATTGAGCCGAAAAAACTGATGAATTTTGTCATGATGGCGTCCTCCTTATGATTTGTGGGTAAGGGAAAGCGCGCGGAGCTGCGGCAAAAGGGACGGCTTCAACCAAAAACAAGGCACCGATGGAAAACCCATCGACGCCTTGTATCGTGTAAATCAGTTCTCGTCGTCCTCTTCCATGTGGGATTCGGCGATGACCTTCTGCGCAACGTCCTGCGGCGCCTTTTCATATCTGGCAAACTCCAGGGAGAAGTAGCCTCTGCCGGCGGTGACGGAGCGGAGCGTGGTAGCGAAATCGCCCATTTCCGCCATGGGGACTTCTGCCTCCAGCACCTGCATCTTGGGCTCGTCCGCGGCGCCCATGCCCAGCACGCGTCCGCGGCGCTTGGTCACGTCGCCCATGATGTCGCCCATGTTGTCGTCGGGGATATAGGCCTTGAGGGTGCCAATGGGCTCAAGGATAGCGGGATTGGCGGTATCCTTCAGCTGCTTGAACGCCAGGGAAGCGGCGGTCTTGAACGCCATTTCCGAAGAGTCGACGGGATGGTAAGAACCGTCGTACAGCACGGCCTTCAGGCCTACCACCGGGTAACCTGCCACCAGACCTCTGGCGACGCATTCGCGCAGGCCCTTTTCAACGGCAGGGAAGAAGTTCCTCGGCACATCTCGTGATTCAGTATCTGTCCCGCATTGTTGAC
>CAMVNL010000237.1 GCA_947168785.1 uncultured Clostridia bacterium
GACAACAACAAACTCAACTGCTACGACTCCGGCACCTCCCCCTGCAAGGCCGCCTGCCCCGCCCACATCGCGGTGCAGGGCTACGTGAAAATGGCCGGGGAGGGCCGCTATGAGGAGGCCGTCAGGCTCATCCGCATGGACAACCCCTTCCCGGCGGTCTGCGGCGCGGTCTGCAACCGCCGCTGCGAGGACGCCTGCACCCGCGGCAGGATCGACAAGCCCGTGGCCATCGACGAGATCAAGAAGTTCCTGGCCCAGTGGGAGCTGGAAAACCCGCTGGATTTCAAGGTCATGAGCGAGAACGGCGAGGGGAACCAGTGGGACGACTACAAGATCGCCGTCGTCGGCGCGGGTCCCGCGGGCCTTTCCGCCGCCTGGTACCTGCGCACGGAGGGCTATCCCGTCACCGTGTTTGAAAAAGAGGCACGTCCCGGCGGTATGCTGATGAACGGCATCCCCAACTTCCGTCTGGAAAAGGACGTGCTGCAGAAGGAGATCGACCTGATCACCGCCATGGGCGCGGAGATCCGCTGCGGCGTGGAGGTCGGCAAGGATATCACCCTCGACGAGCTGCGGAAACAGGGCTATAAGGGATTCTTCATCGCCATCGGCCTGCAGGGCGGCCGCCTGGCGGGCGTGCCCGGCGAGGACGCCAAGGGCGTGCAGTCCGGCGTGGCGTTCCTTCGTGACGTGAATCTCGGCAACACCTCCACCCTCGACGGCGACGTGGTGGTCGTGGGCGGCGGCAACGTGGCCGCCGACGTGGCCCGCACCGCCCTGCGCTGTACCAAGGGCAAGGTCACCATGCTGTGCCTGGAGCAGCGGGACGAGATGCCCGCCGCCAAGGACGAGGTGGCGGAGATCCTCGAAGAGAAAATCGAGATCAAAAACGGCTGGGGCCCCAAGGAGATCCTCACCGAGGACGACAAGGTCACCGGTATCGTCTTCAAAAAGTGCGTCAGCGTGTTCGACAAGGACCAGAGGTTTGCTCCCGTCTACGACGAGAATGAGACGATCACCGTGTCCTGTTCCAACGTGCTCATGGCCATCGGCCAGAGCGCCGAGTGGGGCGACCTGCTCAAGGGCAGCAAGGTGGTTGTCAACCGCAACGGCACCGCTCAGGCGGATCCCGTCACCCTGCAGACCGCCGAGCCGGATATTTTCGTGGGCGGCGATATCTTCCACGGGGCGCGCTTTGCCATCGACGCCATCGCCGACGGCCGCGAGGGCATGGTCTCCCTGAATCGCTTCGTCCATCCGGGCCAGAGCCTCACCATCGGCCGCGACCTGCGGAAGTTCATCGAGCTGGACAAGGACGATATCCGGGTGGATTCCTACGACAACGCCCCGCGTCAGGCCCCGGGCCTCAAGCCCGGCGAGGCCCGCGCCACCTTCAGCGATCTGCGCCTGCCCCTCACCGAGGAACAGGTCAAAACGGAGGCCTCCCGCTGCCTGAAGTGCGGCGCCACCACCGTGGACTTCAACATTTGTGTGGGCTGCGGCCTGTGCACCACCCGCTGCGAGTTCGACGCCATCCACCTGACGCGCGACCTGCCCCATTGCAGCGACATGCACACGGCGGAGGAGATGATGGGCCTGGTGGGCCCCTACGCCCTCAAGCGCATGGGCAAGATCATCAAGCGCAAGCTCACCGGCAAGGGCGATTATCCATCCGAGCAGTAGCACGGCGCCTCGCGCCGTTATTCCGGTAGCGCGGCACCTTAGTGCCGCTGCTGCGTAGCACGGCGCTGAAACGAGAGCGGAGTTCGGAGAGCGGAGATTCCGTAGCACGGCGCATTGCGCCGTCTGGCGCTTCCCCACGCCGCTGCTGTTCCAAACCCACGTAGCGCGGCACCTCAGTGCCGCTTCGGCGCAAAACAACTTGTGAAGCTCTGCGCCCCGTGCCGTCTGACCCTTCCCCGTGCCGCCGCCATGGCGTTTCTCCCTACCGCCTGACGACTGCCCCTATCATAGCACATTTCCGCGATCCATGCGTCCTGTTTGGTGCGTAAAACGGAAATTCGCAAAAAAATTTTTCCTGCGTCCTGCCTGTCGGCGGGAGGACGCGGCGGGGGAAATATATATTTCCCCCCGCCGCCTCCCCCGCCGGGGCGGACTGCGGAAGCGGAACGTCCCCGGAGGGATCGAACGTCCCTCCGGGGATTTTTCTGTCAGTCAAAAAAATTTTTCGGGAAACGCCGAACTTTTTTCCGTTTCGCGCACCAAACAGGACGCATGGATTTTTTGTTTGTGGTATGATATTGCCGTGACGACCGGAAACGGCGGCGTTTTCTCCCTGCGCCGATGCTTCCGGTCTGCGCCGCGCATTGTCTGCGGCGTCTGCGCACATTTTTTATCGCCTCTTCACGGTTTTGTAACATCTTTCTGCTATCATGCAAAAAAACGCAGGAGGTTTGCATATGGTCATTACGGCAAAAGCAAGGAAAGAACTCAACCGGAATCAGTTCGGCGAACAGGCGGCGGTGGAGATGTACCGGATGCTGGCAAAACGCATGGCTGATCCGCAGGACGCCGCCGCCATGGAGCGGCTGGCGGGCGATGAAGCGCGGCATGCCTTCGCCTTCCGCGCCCTCACGGGGGACGGCGTGCCGAAATACCGTCTGCTGGGCGTCGGCGTCACCGCCCTGTATCGGGTCGTGGGAAAAAAGACGCTGTTCCGCTTGCTTGCCATGGGCGAATACGCCGCGGAGAAGGGCTACCGCCACCTGATCCCCCAGTTCCCGGAGCTGGACGCGGTGCGCGCCGACGAGGGCAAGCACCGCGACGCGCTGATGAAACTGGCGGAGTAGGGTTCAGGCAAAGGCAACAGGCGGCAGCGCGGCGCCTTTCGCCGTTCGCAGAACGGAGACCGGAGAGCGGTGTGCGGTGATTTTTTCAGCACGCAGCCTCAGCCGCGTTAAAATTCAGTCGTAAACGACGGAAACGGAAATATTGAAGTGTTACCATGTCAATGAAAGAGAAACTGCACACCGGCGAATTATATCTGCCGGATGATGATGAAATCATGGAAGAGCAGATGCGCTGCCTGGAAAAGCTGTATGACTTCAACGCCACGCGGCCCTCTGAGCTTCCCTATCGCATGGCCCTGCTGCGGGAGATGTTCGCCGAGCTGGGGGAGGGGTGTTATATCGAGCCGCCTTTTCACGCCAACTGGGGCGGCCGTCACTGCCATTTCGGCAAGTTCGTCTATGCCAATTTCAACCTGACCTGCGTGGACGATACCCACATCTACGTGGGCGATTATACGCTGATCGGCCCCAACGTCACGATTGCCACCGCGGGGCACCCCATCGAGCCGGGATTGCGGGAGCAGGCCTACCAGTACAATATGCCGGTGCGGATCGGAAAGAACTGCTGGATCGGTGCCGGGGCGATCCTGCTGCCCGGCGTCACCGTGGGGGACGACACCGTCATCGGCGCGGGAAGCGTCGTGACAAAGGATATCCCATCCGGGGTAGTGGCCGTCGGCAATCCCTGCCGCGTGCTGCGGGAAGTGGGAGACCGCGACCGGGAATATTATTTCAAGGACAGGAAGATCCCGGAGGAATTAAAGGCCAGCCGGTAGTTCGTCGCCTTGCGCCGCGTTTGCCGGTCGGATAAATAAGAAAAGGGATCGCCGGGCGGTATGCGACGGCGATCCGGTTTATGAAGCGTGTTTTTCTTCGGAACGGAGTTACAGCGCTGCCCAGGCGGCGGGAGGCGTTTCAGCGGTGCAGAGCGTCGAGGCGTGCGATTTGGGAGAACGGTTTTTTTTCAGAAAATGCGTTCCAGCACGTCGGAGACCTTTGCGACGGGGATGATGTTCAGGTCCTGTCTGATCTCCTCCGCCACGTCCTCCAGGTCGTCCAGGTTGTCTTCGGGGATAAAGACCTTGCTGACCCCTGCGCGTTTGGCGGCCATCAGCTTTTCCGGCAGGCCGCCGATGGGGGAGACAACGCCCCGCAGGGAGACCTCGCCCGTCATGGCAAGGTGGGGGTCCACCTGTTCGCCCGTCACGAGGGAGGAGAGCGCCGTCGTCAGGGTGATGCCGGCGGAGGGGCCGTCTTTCGGGACGGCGCCGTCCGGCACGTGGACGTGCAGGTCGTTTTTGTCGAAGAGCTCCGCCTTTTCCGGGTAGAGGGACTTGACGAGGCTGACGGCGATCTGCACCGACTCCTTCATCACGTCGCCCAATTGCCCGGTGATGATGGTCTTGCCGCTGCCCTTGGTGAACAGCGTTTCAATATAGAGCACGTCGCCGCCTGCCTGGGTCCAGGCAAGGCCGGTCACAACCCCCGGACGGCTGTTTTCGCCGGTGACGGTATGGCGGACGGGGCGCATATCCAACAGGGTTCTGAGCTGGTCCTTTTCCACCGTCAGCTTTTCCGTCTCGCCGGAGACCAGCTTCACCGCCGCGGCGCGGCAGAGGGTATCCAGCCGTTTTTTCAGGCCCCGCACGCCGCCCTCCATGGTGTAATCGGCGATGATGGCGTGCATGGCGTCCTCCGTCACCGTCAGCTGGTCCGCGGGGATGCCCACCGCCTCAATGGCCTTTGGCAGCAGGTGGCGCACGGCGATCTCGTATTTTTCCGTCTCCGTATAGCCGTTG
>CAMVNL010000238.1 GCA_947168785.1 uncultured Clostridia bacterium
CTTTGAAGAGAGCGGGCAAAGGCCCGACTGCATCGCCGTCTCCACCGCCCCCCGGGGGGAGGAATGTTCCTATATGCCCTGTTTTATGGTGGGCAAGGGAACGGCTGACAGTCTCGGCGCGGCGTTCCGGCTGCCGGTGCGGTATTTCTCCCACCAGGCGGGCCATATCGCCGCGGCGCTGTATTCCGCCGGACGTCTTGACTGGCTGAAAAAAGATTTCCTCGCGTTCCACGTCTCCGGCGGCACGACGGAAGCCGTGCGCGTTTCGCCGGATGCGCAGAAGCTGCTGCGCACGGAGCTTGTCGCCCGCTCGCTGGATCTGAAAGCGGGCCAGGCCATCGACCGGGTGGGGGTGATGCTGGGTCTGGCGTTCCCCGCCGGCCCGGCGCTGGACGAGCTCTCCCGGCAAAGCGATAAACAATATAAAATCAAGCCGTTCCTGCGGGACGGTGACTGCTCTTTATCCGGGCTGCAGAACCGGTGCGAACAGATGAAGCAGGCGGGCGAATCCCACTGCGATATCGCCCGGTACTGCATGGAATATATCTGCGCCGCCCTGCGGGGCATGACGCGGCAACTGACGGAAACCTATCCGGGCCTGCCGTTGCTGTATTCCGGCGGGGTCATGTCCAACTCCCTGATCCGGGAGCGGTTCACGAAGGAGTTCGGCGCGGTCTTTGCCGCCCCTGGATATTCCTCCGACAACGCCGTGGGCGTAGCGGTTCTCGGCGCGATGCGCCGGAGAACCGAAAGATGAAAGATCAAAGATGAAAGATCAAAGTCGGAAGCCCTGCGGGCTTGATTGATCTGTCATGCCGGCCGCAGGATGTGCGTTTCATCTCTCATCATTGCCATTTTGCCCCTTTCTGCTGAAAGCGAGTCAATATTATGAGCCTCCCCACCTTCTCGGTTGCCGAGATCAACAGTTATATCAAACGGAAATTCGATACCGACATGATGCTGCAAAGCGTGATCGTGTCGGGGGAGATCTCCAATTTTTCCAATCACTATAAAACAGGCCACCTGTATTTCTCCCTGAAGGACGATACTGCCGCCATCAAATGCGTCATGTTCAACCGGCAGGCGGCGCGGCTGAAATTCACGCCGGAGAACGGCATGAAGGTGCTGGCCTTCGGGCGGATCGCCGTCTTTGAGCGGGACGGCGTCTATCAGATCTACGCGGAGGCCATGGAGCCGGACGGCGCGGGAGCGCTGGCGGCGGCCTTTGAGCAGCTGAAAAAACGGCTGGCCGCCCAGGGACTGTTCGACGAGGCCCATAAAAAAAAGCTCCCGTTTTTCCCGAAAAAGATCGGCGTCGTCACGTCCCCCACCGGGGCGGCGGTGCAGGATATTTTCAACGTGACAGGCAGGCGTTTCCCCCTGGCGGATATCGTTTTCTGCCCCGTCACCGTGCAGGGTCCCACCGCCCCCGCCGACATGATCGACGCGCTGGAGCGGCTGCAAAGGCTGGGGGATATCGACGTGATCATCCTCGGCCGGGGCGGCGGCAGCATGGAGGACCTCTGGTGCTTCAACGACGAGCTGCTGGCGCGGGCCGTCTACGACTGTACCGTTCCCGTGATTTCCGCCGTGGGACATGAGACGGATTTCACTATCTGCGATTTCGTCAGCGACCTGCGGGCCCCCACCCCCTCCGCCGCGGCGGAGCTGGCGGTGCCGGATCTCAGCAGTCTGCTGATGGAGTGCGCGTCCCTGTCAGACCGGCTTTACGGGGCCTATCAAAGACGGATCGAGGGCGAGCGGCGGCGGCTGGATCTGCTGCTGAGCGCCCGGAACTTCACCGATCCCGGCCGCTTTTTCGACGCGGAAAAGCATGAGACCGCCATGCTCACCCAGCGGCTGAAAGCGGCGGGCGAACGATATCTCAGCGGTCAGAAAACGCTGCTGGCGCGCACCGTCGCGTCGCTGGAAGGCCTCAACCCCCTCAGCGTGCTGCTGCGCGGTTATGCCGCCGTCAGCGCCGGGGACAAGATCATCGGCAGCGTGAAGGAAATCGAAGTCGATCAGGATATCGACATCACCATGGCGGACGGCGTGCTGAACTGCCGTGTGCTGAACAAGAGGGAAGACAACGATGGATAAGGAAAACACAACCGTTAAGACGGAAAACAAGGACGCAAAGATCACCTATGAAGAGGGCATCCGCAAGCTGCAGGAGATCGTCAAGGCGCTGGAAAGCGGCGGCCTGACGCTGGATGAATCCGTCAAGCTGTTTGAGGCCGGCGCGGCCCTTTCCCGCTTTTGCTCCGGCGAGCTGGAAAAAGCGGAGCGTAAAATCGTCTTTTTAGAGGAAGAAGAGAAGCAACATGGATAAGACCGAGCGACTGATGAGCCTGATCGAGGCGGAGATCGCCTCTTCCGTCCCCTCGCTCTCGGGGGAGCTCTCCGCTGTGCCGGAGATGCTGCGCTATTCGTTGGAGAGCGGCGGCAAGCGGGTGCGCCCGCTGCTGTGCCTGCTGTTCTGCGAGGCGGCAGGGGAAGCCGCAGAAAAGGCACTGCCCTTCGCGGCGGCGGTGGAGTTCGTTCACACCTACTCCCTGATCCACGACGACCTGCCCTGTATGGACAACGACGATCTGCGCCGTGGAAGGCCATCCCGCCATAAACAATTCGGCGAGGCCAACGCATTGCTGGCAGGGGACGCGCTGCTGACCCACGCCTTTTACCTGATCGCCCAAGGGGCGCGGGAGGGGCGCGTGACGGCGGAGGCGGCCGTCGGGGCCGCAGCGGAGCTGTCGCGTCTGTGCGGAGCCGCGGGCATGATCGGGGGGCAGTATATCGACCTTGCCTATGAGAACAGGGAAGCGACCGCCGACGTGCTGTTTCAGCAGGACGCGCTGAAGACCGCCGCGCTGATCGAGGCGGCCTGCGTCATGGGGCTGCTGGCGGCCGGCGCGGACGACGGTATGATACGGGCCGCGCGGGAATTCGCCCTGGGACTTGGCATGGCCTTTCAGATCACCGACGACCTGCTGGAGACCGCCGAAGAGGGCGTTTCCAGCGACGAGGCCAACGGCAAGGCCACCTACGTGGGGCTGCTGGGCGCAGCGGAAGCCCGCGCCCGCGCAAAAGAATACACCGACGGCGCCATCCGCGCGCTGGAAATCTTCGGCGATAAGGCCGACGCGCTGAAAGCGCTGGCAGACGCGCTGCTGCGCAGAACGAAGTAGGAGAGAGCCATGGAAGGGAAGTATCTTCCTAAAATCAAATCTCCGGCTGACGTCAAACAGATCCCGGAGCAGGAATTACCTGCGCTGGCGGAGGAGATCCGGCAGGAGCTGATCCGCACCGTCTCCAAAAACGGCGGGCATCTTGCCTCCAATCTCGGCGTGGTGGAGTTGACCATCGCGCTGCACCGGGTGTTCAACTCCCCGCAGGATAAGATCATCTGGGACGTGAGCCATCAGAGCTACGTGCATAAGCTCCTGACCGGCCGGGCGGAGCAGTTCGACACCATCCGGCTGCCGGGGGGCATCTCAGGCTTTACCCGCCGCAGCGAGAGCGAGCACGATATCATGTCCGGCGGTCATTCGTCGGTGGCGCTGTCCGCCGCCTACGGCGTGGCGGCCGCCAATAAGATCAAAAAACAGAAAAACTATACGGTCGCGGTGGTGGGCGACGGCGCGTTTACCGGCGGCATGGTCTATGAGGCCCTGAACAACGCCGGGCGGGCAGGTAACGGCACCCGGCTGATCGTCATTCTCAACGACAATGAGATGTCCATTTCCCCCAACGTGGGGGCGCTGGCAAAATACTTTGCCATGATGCGGGCCAATCCCCGGTATTTCCGCCTGAAGGCCCGCACGGAGAACGCATTGAACCACATTCCGCTGGTGGGCAAAAAGCTGGCGAAGGGCATCTATAATCTGAAAACCCACGTCAAGAACCTGATCTATAATTCCACCATGTTCGAGGACCTGGGCTTCCGCTATATGGGCCCGGTGGACGGCCACGATATCGGCCATCTGGTGACGGCGCTGGAGGGCGCGAAGGCCGCCAATTATCCCATTGTGCTGCACATCAACACGGTAAAGGGCAAGGGCTATGAGCACGCGGAAAAAGCGCCTGACGCCTTCCACGGCGTTTCCGCCTTCGATCTGGTCTCCGGTGAACCGATTTTCAAAGAGACCAGCTTTTCGGAAAAGTTCGGCGAGTTCCTCGTGCAGGCGGGCCGCAAGGACAGCCGCATTTGCTGCATTACCGCCGCCATGAGCCTCGGCACCGGCACCGACGCCTTCCGCCGGGAGTTCCCCGACCGCTTTTTCGACGTCGGTATCGCGGAACAGCACGCCACCACCTTTGCGGCGGGGCTTTCCGCCGGGGGCATGCTGCCGGTCTTCGCGGTCTATTCCACGTTTTTGCAGCGGTCCTACGACCAGATCATCCACGACTGCGCCATGCAGGGCTTAAAGATCGTCTTCGCCATCGACCGGGCCGGGTTCGTGGGGTCGGACGGGGAATCCCATCAGGGCATTTTCGACGCGGCCTTTCTCAACACCATCCCCGATATCACGGTGCTGGCCCCCACCTCCTTCAAGGAGCTGAACAGCTTCCTCGTCAAGGCCTTT
>CAMVNL010000239.1 GCA_947168785.1 uncultured Clostridia bacterium
GACAACGTGAAGGTGACCGACGACAAGGGCAACGAGACCGTGGATGAGAACGGAGAAGTGATCACGGAGCGGGTCGTCGGCGACAACATCCTGCACCTGACCATGGAATATTTCACCACCGTGGTGACCGAAACGAAGACCAACGACGAGGGCGAAACCGAAGACGTGACCGAGATCGTGCCCGACGACAGCGCCGTGCTGAACGACGTGTTCGGCGGCGAGGCAGACAAAGCGGCCGTGCTGGAGGCCTTTGACGCGGTGGCGGATTACGTAAAGGTCAACGACTACACGATCAGCTACACGGACAGCCGCGTCACCTCCGATCTGAGCCTTGACGAGAGCATCGTCACCTTCGTGAAATTCGAGAAGAACATGACCGTAACGGCGCTTGTCACGTGCCTTGGCCAGCTGGCGGAATACGGCGACGTGACCGTCACCTTCCCGCTGACAAAGACCACCGAATATTCCTTCTCTTACCCCGCCGCGGAATGATCCATTACTAAAGGAGACAAACCATTGGCTCAGACATATTCCGTCTCACTGACGAAAGTGATAAAAGACAATTCACTGGAGATCCTCGCCACGCCGAAGGACCCCTCCCAGCTGCTGATCACCTCCCGGGAGGTCAACCGCCCGGGGCTGATGCTGTGCGGCCACGACGGCTTTTTCGACCCCACCCGGGTGCAGTTTCGCGGCAAGGGCGAATTCGGCTATATCAATTCCCTCTCCCATGCGGAGCGTCAGGAATCGCTGGAGCGGTTCTTTTCGGCAAAGCCCGCCTGCGTGATCATCACCCGGAGCATTGAGCCGCCGGAGGAGCTGGTGCCGCTGGCCATCAAGCACAAGGTGCTGGTGCTGCGATCCGGCGATTCCACGTCCTACTGTATGTCGGCGCTGATCGCCTACCTGGGCGTGGAGCTGGCGGAACGGATCACCCGCCACGGCGTGCTGGTGGAGGTTTACGGCGAAGGCGTGCTGATCGTGGGCGACTCGGGCGTCGGTAAAAGCGAAACCGCCGTGGAACTCATCAACCGGGGCCACCGGCTGATCGCCGACGACGCGGTGGAAATCCGCAAGGTCTCCTCCAAAAGCCTCGTCGGCACCTCCCCCGACAACATCCGCCATTTTGTGGAGCTGCGGGGCGTGGGCATCATCAACGCGAAAAACCTGTTCGGAATGTCCGCCGTCAAGATCACGGAGAAGATCGATATCGTGGTCAAGCTGGAACGGTGGGACGAGAACAAAAACTACAGCTCGCTGGATTTCGCGGAGGATTTCATCGAGATCCTCGGCATCCGGCTGCCGGTGACCACCGTACCGGTCAAGCCCGGGCGGAACCTTTCCATCATCATTGAGTGCGCCGCCATGAACAACCGGCAGAAGCGCATGGGCTACGACGCCACGAAGGAGCTGCTGCAGAGCCTCGGCATGGCGGAGGAGGAAACCATCGCGGAGGAGCACAACGTTTTAGAGGTTTGGCACTGAGCGTCTGCAAGGCAGACGCAGTGATATGATCGCTTAGCGATCGTGATATGCGCCGTTGGCGCGTGATATTTTTCGCTGTCGCGAAAAGTGATATGCGAACTGCGTTCGCGTTTCGGAAAAACGCTTTGCGTTTTTAATTATAAATCGTATAGTGGAGGACATATACTATGTACAGAATCGGGATCGATCTCGGCGGGACGAACATCGTCGCCGGCATTATTGACGAAAACAACAAGATCGTGGCAAAGGCCAGCCGTAAGACCAACGCGCCGAGACCGGCGGAAGGTATTTTCGACGACATGGCCGCCTGCGTGAAAGAGGCCATGGAGCAGAAGTATCTCACCAACGACGATATCATCTCCATCGGCGTGGGCACCCCCGGCTCCGTCAACAAGGAGATGGAGCTGATCGAGTTCGCCAACAACCTGGGGTTCGACAATGTACCTGCCTATAAAATGCTGCGGGAACGCACCGGCATTGAAAAGGTGTATTTTGACAACGACGCAAACTGCGCCGCTTTGGGCGAAGCCGTGGCGGGCTGCGGCAACGGCGTGAAAGATTTCATCATGATCACCCTCGGCACGGGCGTTGGCAGCGGCATCATCGTCAACGGCAAGCTGGTCACCGGCCTCAACTACGCCGCCGGTGAAATGGGCCACACCGTCATCGTCTACAACGGCGAGCAGTGCAACTGCGGCCGCCGCGGTTGCTGGGAGCGGTACTCCTCCGCCACGGCGCTGATCACCCAGACCAAAGACGCCATGCGCCGGAATTCCTCCAGCATCATGTGGGAAATGGTGGATAACGATATCAGCAAGGTCAGCGGCAGAACCGCCTTTGACGCCATGCGCAAAGGCGACGAAGCCGCCAAAAAGGTCGTGGATAAGTACATCGGCTACCTGGCCTGCGGCATCAGCAACATCGTCAACATCTTCCAGCCGGAGATCCTCGCCGTGGGCGGCGGCATCGGCAATGAGAAGGAAAACCTGCTGGAGCCGGTGAGACGGGTGCTGGCCTCAGAGCGGTATTCCATCCACGCGAAAAAACAGACCCGCCTCATGGCCGCAGAGCTGGGCAACGACGCGGGCATCATAGGAGCGGCGCTTCTTGACGAATAATATGACCGAAACACAGAAACTGTTTTCTGAATATATCAAAGAATATAACGGCGAACTGCTGCTGGACGAACCTCTCTCCCGCCACTGCACCTTCCGCATCGGCGGGCCGGGGGAAATCGTCTATACCCCGCACGACGAAACGGCGCTGATCGCCGCGCTGCGGTATGCCGCTGAAAACGGCACGCCGCTGCACGTTCTCGGCAACGGCAGCAACGTGCTGATCGCGGACGAGGGGCTGAAAGGGATCACCCTGCTGCTGATCGGCGGGCTGACGGAGCTTGTCGATCTGGGGGACGGCTTGATCGCCTGTGGCGCGGGCGTTCCCCTCAAGCGGCTGTGTACCTTCGCGCTGGAGCATTCCCTCACCGGGCTGGAGTTTGCCTACGGCATTCCCGGCAGCGTCGGCGGCGCGCTCTATATGAACGCGGGCGCCTACGGCGGCGAGATGAAAAACGTGCTGGCCTCCGTGCGAAGCGTAGACCGGGAGACGGGCGAGGTGCAGGAAACGCCTTTGAGCGAGCTGACCTACGCCTACCGCAACACCTCCTTTATGAAAAACGGGCGTATCATCACCGCAGGGTATTTTCAGCTGCAGCCCGGCGAACCGGAGACCATCAAAGCCAGAATGCAGGAACTGCTGGGCAAGCGAAAGGCCTCACAGCCGCTGGAATGGCCCAGCGCGGGCAGCACCTTCAAACGCCCCCCTGTGGGCTACGCCGCCGCGCACATCGACGAGTGCGGCCTCAAGGGCCGCAGCGTGGGCGGGGCGCAGGTCAGCGAAAAGCACGCAGGCTTCGTCATCAACACCGGCGGCGCCACCTTCAAAGACGTGACGGGGCTGATGGACGTGATCCGGGAAGAGGTCTTCCGTCAGCACGGGGTCACGCTGGAGGCGGAAGTGGAAATTCTGAAATAACCATGTCATTTGCAACGGAAGTGAAAGCCGAGCTGGTCTCGGCGGAAAACGATCAGAACTGCGCGTTAGCGCAAAGCTATGCCCTGCTGCTGTTCGGCAGGGCTTTTTCCGGCACAGAGCTCTCCCTTCTCACCGAAAACGAAACGGTGGCGAAGGCCTACGTCGAGGCAATCAGACGCCTTTCCGGCGCAGACGTCACGCCGGAAGTCACCGGCGCGGGGAACTATAAGATCACGGTGGAGGACAAAAGGGTGCTCGACGCCGTGATGACCGCGACCGGCCATGACGCGCCCATCCGGCGGCGGGTCAATTTCGCCGTTCTGCCGGACGAGGCCTGCTTCGCCGCGTTTATCCGCGGAGCGTTTCTCGCCTGCGGCACCGTCACGGACCCGGAGAAGGAATACCATCTGGAATTTTCCGTCTCCTCCAAGGGCCTGCGGGACGACCTCATCAAGATCTTCGACGAGTTTGAGCCCGTGCCGAAAACGACGGAACGGGCCGGGGCGAATCTGCTCTATTTCAAGCACAGCGGCGATATTGAGGACGTGCTGACGATCATGGGCGCGACGGAGTGCTCCATGCGGGTCATGGGGGCGAAGGCCATCAAATCCGTCAAGAACACCGTCAACCGGAAGGTCAACTTTGAAAACGCCAACCTCAAGCGCACGGTGGAGGCGGCGGGCCGTCAGCGGGACGCCATCGCCTACATCCAGAAAAAACACGGCTTCGACGCGCTGCCGGAGGAGCTGCGGGAGCTGGCGCGGCTGCGGTTCGAGAACGAAGAGCTGACCAACTCACAGATCGCGAAAATGCTGCCGGAGAGCATCACCCCCTCCGGCGTGAATCACCGCTTTGCGCGGATCATCCGCATTGCGGAACAGTTAAAGGAAAAGGACGGAAAGCTGTAATGTATATTTCCGATACGTTTTTTACCGCCGCCCCCGCCGGAGAGCGGGAAGGAAAAGAACTGGCGGTCTACCGGAGGCTGGAGGAGCTGGGGATCCCCTATCAGGGGCTGGACCACGACCGGGCGGACACCATGGAGATCTG
>CAMVNL010000240.1 GCA_947168785.1 uncultured Clostridia bacterium
AGACAAAAAACGCGCGCAGACGCGGTTTTGCCGTCTGCGCGTATTTGATGCGGTTGTCGGTTACCGTCAGCCCCAGACGAGCGTGACTTCCAGGCCGTTGACCGTGTAGGTGACGTCGGAAATGCCGTCCACCGCCGCGGTGAAGGCGTTCAGCATGGCTTCGTCCTTCATGGTGATGGCCGCCACGTAGTGGAAGCTTTCAGCGGGGTAGGTGGTGTCGTCAAAGGCAAAGCCGGAGATCCACCAATTGTGCTGCTTGGGCATGTGCAGGATGTCGACGTCGCCGCGGGTAATATCCAGCTTCATATCCAGCGCGTCTTCATCGGAAGCGCAGTTATAGAAGGAGCCAACGGAACCGACGGGGCGGGTATAAATGCCCGCTTCGCCGCCGTTGGTGATGAAGTAGCGGCCCTTCCACAGCTGGATCATCCACTCCTGGTTATCATAGGTGAACTTGATGCGGCGGGTGGTGTACTGCATGAAGTAGGGGGTGACGTAGGTGATGAAATCGTAGATGGGAGAGAAGCCGAAATCCCGCTGCCAGATGTTGCGGCCCGTGAAGAGATAGCCCTCCTCCACGTCCAGCAGATAGCCCAGCAGCGCCGCGTCGCCCTCCAGGTTCACAAAGGTGTTGGTCTCAACATTATAATAGATATCGGAACGCAGCGCGTCGGTACGGCCGTCCTTATAGACGATCTCGCACATCATCCGCAGCAGCTCCGGGCGGCCTTCCACGGGTTCCAGCCGGGCGTAGACGGAATCGATCACGCCCATCCAGACGGAGGCAAACCGGGTGATGACGGAACGGATGGGATGCCCCTCCTCCATCAGCCGCGCAGCTTCGGCGTTCATCCGGGTCTGCAGCGCCACGGTGTCGATGCGGAAGATCCGGTTGATGGCCTCGGAATACTGATTGGTTTGGATCAGATTGAGGTAGGCGTCCTCAAAATTGATGCCGGACTGATCATAGAGACGGTCGTTGATCGCCTGGATGTTGTCGTCCACGGTAAAGTTGAAGGTCTTCACCTCAAAGATCGGCAGACCGGTGATATCATAGAGAAACTTCTTGATATTGCGGATCAACTTAATGGGCGCCAGATAATCGGGCATGGCATAGCCGTCCGCCGCCGTCTCATGCTCCGCAGGGGTATCGAAGGTGATCCGGGGCGTGCCATCCGGCAGTTCTCTGTGTTCTGCCGCGCCGACGGGCAGGGCGAAAGCGCCCAGCAGCATGACCGCCGCCATCCATAAAGCCAATATCTTTTTCATATAATCCGTCTCCTCTGTGGGAAATCCGTTTCATGCGGGCAATATTACTTCGGCAATTAAATATTGCAAAAATTCATTGACCGTGTCGTTATTGCCGAAGTAATGATCCGCCATGTTTTTTGCCGTGTTACGGCAAAAAACGGCGTTATGATTGATTTATTAATGCGGCAGATTACGTTCCTTTTCAGAAATATTTAATTGCCGCATTAATAATATACAGATTTTATTATACAGATATCTTTGCCGTTCGTCAACACCCAATCGGGCGATTTGCAGCAATTTGCGAAAGAATGCAAAAAATCCGGGTCAGGGGGACGTCATCCGCGGACGGGGAAGCCGAGGATCTCCGCGATATTGCTGCGGCCGGTGGTCATATTGAAGGCCAGCGTCTGCTCCGCGCCGTCCTTCAGCAGGCGGATCTCGATATCGTCGTCGGAGACGTAACCGGCGGAGAGCACCTTTACATCCGATTTGGAGAAGGCCTTTTTCACCACTTCGATATCCTCGTCCGTGTATTCCTCCGCGTTGTCGGAGACGAACAGCACGTTGCCGAAGATGTGGTTGATGCCCGCCAGCAGGAGCTTTTGCTCCATGGTGAAGGTCAGGTTGGAATACCGCAGGAAGAACACGTCCGGGTCGTTGCAGAAGGCGCGGCCGTCCAGATGGCGGCGGAAGATGGCGTTGGTGATGGCGTTCTGCGCCGAGGGCACCTCGTTGTTCACGTGCAGCTTGTTATAGAACCTGCCGCCGTAATTCAGGTCCACGTCGCAGCTGATGCGGCAGGCGTCGATATAGCCGAAGGAGGCCCCGTGATGGACGCCGCAGCCGAGGATCAGCTTGTCGCCGCAGCATTCCCGCAGGAAGGCCATGGCCTCCCGCATGATCTGACCGCGGGACTTGCCGCCCCGGGGGTACATGCACTGGGAATAGAGGAAATCCAGCTTGACCATGTCGTAGCCCCAATTGTTCAGCACCACGTCGAAGAAATGCTTCATATAGGCCCTTGCCTCGGGGTTATAGATATCCATCGTATAGGCGCCGCCCCAGCCCACGCAGCCAAGCAATGGCTTGCCGTTCGGGCCCTTGATGACCCAGTCCGGGTGGGCCTTATAGGTGCGGGAATCCCGCTGCAGGTTAAAGGGAGCCAGCCAGATGCCCGCCATGTAGCCCTTCTCATGGATCTTGTCGGCGATATACTTCATGCCGTGGGGGAACTTGGCGGCGTTCATATCCAACCAGTCGCCCACGCAGGTCTCATAGCCGTCGTCCACCTGAAAGATGGAGACGCTGTCCTTCACCCGGTCAAGGGCGTTCAGGTCCCGCAGGATGATATCCTCGTCGATCTTCTGAAAATAATTGTACCAGGAGGTATAGCCGGACAGGTGGTCGATGCGGGGCTTGGGCAGGCCCATGGCCTTGAAGTAGGCGTCGAAGACCTCGTCGTAGCCGCCCCGGAGGATCACCGCGTCCAGCAGGTCGTACTCCCCTGCCGCGTAAGCGCCGTCCACGTCCTTGCAGACCGTCAGGGCGCCCCGGTTCATATCGGCGAAGATCACGGTGAAGCCGGAAGCCTCCGACAGAGAGCCGAGGAACAGCAGGTCGTCCCCCCGGCGGATATAGGTATAGGTGTGGCTGAAGAACTCGCCGGCCCTTTCGGGGAATTTCACGAAGCGCCAGTCGGAGGAGACGCCCGCCAGCTCTTTGAGGGAACGGGTGGCCGCCAGCGGGATCATATCTTTCATCCGATCCCCGACCCGGTACTCCCGGGAGGTGGTCCACGCCTGATAGCCGTTGCCGAAAAACACGTCGTCGGCGCCGAAATCGTGCTCGAAGCGGATCTTGAAGCTCTTGAGCAGAATGGCCGTTTTGGCCGTCAGCTTCGCCTTGAGCGCGCCGTCGGCAAACGTGAAATCAATGCGGTAATGCTCGTTTTCGTTACGGTGAGAGGTCAGTCTTTTTCCCTCATACTGATAGACAAGAGTCAACACGGGATTTTGCATGGCGGTAGTTCCTTTCTGCGTGATTTATTTGGAGATAATGTAAACGTAAATGGTATCCGTCGCCGCGGCGTCGGCGGGGACGGTAAAGGAGTATTCCCCGCTGACGGGAATGACCGGAACGGCCTCCGACCCGTTGCCGCAGGACCAGACCACCTGCTTGACGCTGTCGTAGGCGGCGGCTTCCTTAAAGCGGAAGGTCACGGTCCCCTTGCTGAGGTTGGTAGAGGCGAGGAACACCGGCTCCCAGTCGCCGGAGACGCTCAGGCGAAGGAAGGATTCGTCCGCCCGGGGCGTCCCGCAGACGGCGCAGCGGGATTCCCGCAGGCCGGAGGCGGTTCCCCTGCCGTTTTTCCAGGTAAAGTCGGCGATATCCGCCTGCTTCGTCACCTTGCCCGCCTCATAGCGGTGGTCGGTCTTCGGGGTTTCCTTCTGGCTGAGCACCTCTCCGCAGACCGCGCATTTTTCCACGGTCAGGCCCTTTTCGGTGCAGGTGGCGCGGCGTTCCGTCACGGTTTCGGGGGTATGGGGCAGCTTTTCGATGGGGGAAACGGACAGGGTCTGCCCGCAGACCGAACAGACGGAAGCGATCTCCCCTTCCAGCGCGCAGGTGGCCTCCCGGGTGACGGTGCGGACGGGCGTGTGGTCAATTTTCGGCAGGTAAGAGGTCTCCACCACCGCGCCGCAGACGGAGCACTTTATCTCTTCGCGCCCCTCGGCGGAGCAGGTGGGCTGCGCCAGCACCACGGCGACGAGGGTGTGGGGCAGGGCGGGGAGCTCTCTGGTCTCCATGGCCTCGCCGCAGTAACGGCAGCGGACGACCTCCAGCCCCGCCTTGGCGCAGGTGGCCTTTTCCGCCACCTCCCACTTGCCGGTGGAGAGGTGCTTCAGCGCTTCGATCTCAAGTATCGCTTCGCTGCCGCAGCGGGCGCAGACGCTCTGCTTTTTGCCCGGCGCAGTACAGGTGGGGGCGGTGAGGGTGGTCCAGCTGCGGAAGTCGTGGCCTAGCGCCGTGCCCCTTTCGGCGTGCTCCGTCTCCGGCATCACCTCGCCGCAGTAGCGGCAGAGGCTGACCGTGCGGCGATCCTCCGTGCAGGTGGCTTCTCTGGTGACAAGGGTCTGCGCCCCGGCCAGATGGACGCCGGTGGCGGGGAACACCTGTTCCAGCTTATCGCCGCAGACGCGGCAGGTCACGTATCCGACGCCATCCTTCGTGCAGGTGGCCTCTTCGATCATCACGGGGTCGGCGGAATAGCTGTGGGCAGCCTTGGGGGTGACCTCCGCTGCGACCGTTTCGCC
>CAMVNL010000241.1 GCA_947168785.1 uncultured Clostridia bacterium
CCGTTACCGTGCCTGCCGGCACTACCATTCTCGACGCCGCCCGTAAAGTGGGCGTCAATATCCCCACCCTCTGCTATCTGAGAGACGTCAACGAGATCGGCGCCTGCCGCATCTGCCTGGTGGAAGCCACCGGCGCCAGAGGCCCGGTGCCTGCCTGTGTGGCCAAGGTCTCCGAAGGGATGGAGGTTAAGACCAACACCCCCAAGCTGATCGCCGCCAGAAAGATGAATCTGGAGCTTCTGCTCTCCAATCATAAGAAGGAATGCCTCTCCTGCGTGCGCTCCGGCTCCTGCGAGCTGCAGGCCCTCTGCCACGAGTACGGCATCGAGGACGAGAACACCTTTGAAGGCCAGCGCAACCACTACGCCATCGACCGTTCCGCCGCCCACATGTACCGCGACAACGAGAAGTGCATCCTCTGTCGCCGCTGCTCCGCCGTGTGTACCGTCAATCAGGCGGTTTCCGTCATCGGCGCCAACGCCAGAGGCTTCGATACCCATATCGGCTGCGCCTTTGAGAAGGATCTCGGCGACGTGGGCTGCATCTCCTGTGGCCAGTGCATCACCGTGTGCCCCACCGGCGCCCTGTCCGAGCGCGACGACACCCAGAAGGTGATCGACGCCATCGAGAATCCCGACATGCACGTGGTCGTGCAGACGGCTCCCTCCGTCAGAGTCGGCCTCGGCGAGGAGTTCGGTTACCCCATCGGTTCCATCGTCACCGGCAAGATGGTCTCCGCCCTGCGCGCCCTTGGCTTCGATAAGGTGTTTGACACCAACTTCTCCGCCGACCTTACCATCATGGAAGAGGCCCACGAGTTCATCGGCAGATATACGAATAAGGATCATCTGCCCATGATCACCTCCTGCTCTCCCGGCTGGATCAAGTTCTGCGAGACCTACTATCCCGAGTTTATTCCGAACCTGTCCTCCTGCAAATCCCCGCAGGGCATGTTCGGCGCGGTGGCCAAGACCTACTACGCCGAGAAGATGGGCATTGATCCCAAGAACATCTACGTGGTCTCCGTCATGCCCTGTACCGCCAAGAAGTTTGAGGCGGAGCGCCTTGACCACACGGCCGTCAAGGGCCTTGCGGATATCGACGCGGTGCTGACCGTCAGAGAGCTGGCCCGCATGATCAAGAAGGCCGGCCTGCTGTTCAATGAGCTTCCCGACGGCGAGTTTGATGCTCCCTTCGGTCTCGGTTCCGGCGCGGGAACCATCTTCGGCGCCACCGGCGGCGTGATGGAAGCGGCCCTCAGAACCGCTTACGAAGTGCTGACGGGCGAAGAGCTCAAGAACCTCGATTTCGTGGACGTCCGCGGCACCGATTCCATCAAGGAAGCCACCTATACCATCGCCGGCAACACCATCCGCGTGGCCGTCTGCTCCGGCACCGCCAATGCCAAGAAGGTGCTGGATATGGTCAAGAGCGGCGAGAAGGAATATGACTTCATCGAGGTCATGGCCTGCCCCGGCGGCTGCGTCAACGGCGGCGGCCAGCCCATCCAGCCCGCTTCTGTCCGCAATTTCGTGGATATCCGCGCCGAGCGCGCCAAGGGCCTGTATCAGGACGACCTGAACCTGCCGGTCCGTAAATCCCATGAGAACCCGGATATCAAGCAGATCTACGCGGAGTATTTCGGCGAGCCCAACTCCCACAAGGCTCATGAAGTCCTCCACACCGCCTATACGGTCAGAAAGAAATATTGATGATCCGACAAACGCCTCCCGTTTCTGCGCGGGAGGCGTTTTTGTGCGATTTAGGTACTTCAATTATATTTTCGTGTTCTGATGTTTTCATTCCTAAAGGGCTTGCGTCGGATTGTCATGTATGCTAAAATATAAAAAAAGGGATTTTACAGGAGGTTCCTCTTGCAGCAGTTGAAACAGATCAAAGTGAAAAACATGATCATGCTGACGTTGGCGGGCGTTATCAGCGCCATCGGCGTCACGTTTTTTCTTGCCCCGGTGAAGCTGTACGACAGCGGCATCTCCGGCACCTCCATGCTGCTCTCGCAGCTGACGCCTGACTATCTGACCCTCTCCATGTTCCTGCTGGTGCTGAATATCCCGCTGTTCCTGTACGGTCTGAAGCGTGAAGGCGTGCTGTTTACCTTCTATTCCATCTATTCCGTCGCCATCTATTCGCTGACGGCGTTCATCATCAACGACGTGATCCCGAAGGATTTCAGCCGGGCGTCTCCTCTGGCGGGGACCGACGTGCTGCTCTGCGCCCTGTTCGGCGGCGTGATCTGCGGCACCGGCAGCGGTCTTTCCGTCCGGTACGGCGGCGCGATCGACGGCATTGAGGTGCTGGCGGTCATCTTCGCCAAAAAGCTGGGCCTTACCGTCGGCACGTTCATCTTTATCTATAACGTGATCCTCTATATTTTCTGCGGCATCTTCATTCACAGTTTTATCCTGCCGCTCTATTCCATCATTACCTACGTCTGCGCGCTGAAAACCATTGACTTTATCGTGGACGGCCTTGACCGCGCCAAGTGCGCGATCATCGTCACCACCAAGCCGGATGAGATCTGCGACACCCTTTCGGAGGAGTTCGGCACAGGCGTCACAAGGCTGGCGGCCAGGGGAGGATATTCCAACAAAGAGAAGACCATGATCTATTTTGTCGTCAACCGGTTCCAGGTGACGAAGCTGCGCAATATCATTCATTCCATTGACAAAATGGCATTTATCACCATCAGCGACGTGGCTGACGTCTTTTCTTCCAATCAGAATCATGCTGATTGAACCATCCACCGCAATTTAAAGGTTGACAATTGCGGGTTGCCC
Source organism: uncultured Clostridia bacterium (assembly GCA_947168785.1). Classification (GTDB taxonomy): domain Bacteria; phylum Bacillota; class Clostridia; order Oscillospirales; family Acutalibacteraceae; genus RUG806. Next base: position 2,799 of record CAMVNL010000241.1, read on the forward strand.
GCGATATACTGATAAAAAATGATTCAGGAAAGGCGGTTTTGTTATGCCGTTTATTGACGCGAAGATTTCCAAAAAGCTCACACCGGAAGAGAAAACGGAGCTGAAAGCATTTTTCGGCGACGCCATCGCTCTGTTCCCGGGGAAAACCGAAACGTGGCTGATGTGCAGTATTGAAGGGGAGAAGAATATCTGGTTCCAGGGGAATGACGACAGTGATTCCGCCTTTGTAGAAGTAAAACTGTACGGCAGCGTGGACACTGCCGCGTCGGCAAAATTCACCGGCGCCGTTTGTGAAGAGCTGGAGCAAAAATTCGGCATTCCCGCCTCCCGGGTGTATGTCCGCTATGAGGGAGGAAAAGACTGGGGCTGGAACGGCAGCAATTTCTGAGAAAGGGGAAGGAGAGAGAACCATGGGTAAACTGAAAGATATCGACAGCAAAGCGGAGGCAAAGGGCGCCGGCGTTGTGACCTTCTGGCAGTTCGTGAAATTCATCTTCGTCAGTCTTCTGGCAATGATCGTTCAGTTCGTGCTGCTGAACATCCTCAATCATATTCCCGCTATTGTTGCGCTGTTTGGCACAGATTTCAAATGGTGGGTGTTTGAATCCCCCGTCAATATGGCGGAGGGCGCCGTTGTCATCGGCGGTCTCGGTTACTTCATTTCCAATAACGTCGCCAATATTATTGCGCAGATCGTTTCTTTCTTCGTTAACCGCGAAAAAACCTTCAATTCCGGCGCGAATATTGCCATTACGCTGCCCATTTACATCGTGTTCACCATCGCTCTGATCGCATTTTCCGCTTGGCTGAACCCCACGCTGCAGCACCTTTTCGTCAGCAAAGGCTGGATGGGCGGCGATCTGGCGGCCAACGCCGCCACCATGATCTGTTCCGCCGTTCAGTTCTTCCTCTACTTCCCGGTGGATAAGATCCTCTTCCATAAAAAGAAAGAAGAGAAAGAAGCAAAGGCAGACTGATTTGCGTACTTCTTCGTTGCTCAGGTTGCCGCTTGCAGCGTCATTCAATTGACACAAAGGCCGTCGTCCCGGATTGTAAAGGGATGGCGGCCTGTTGGTTATAGACGAATAAAAAACTTGCCGTGAAAATGCTTTTCACAGCAAGCTGGTGCCGGCGACCGGGATCGAACCGGTACTCTGTTGCCAGAACGGGATTTTAAGTCGAAATAAAGATTTGGAACCTGAAGGTCGTTTTTCGGAAGCTGACGGAACATGGCGAACTTGAAAAACGCCGCAATATCAACGCTTTTCTCCGTAGTAAGCGCCGAAAAGTCTTGTGCATCAACCACTTCGGCGATCTGCGAAAAAACAGAAAAAGAGTAAAAAAACGGAGGTCAATCGGAGGTCACAGGCGTGTTTGACCTCCAAAAACAAGCGACTTTATGAATACAAGTATGACCATATTCTATATCTGCCGTCAACGAAATAAAGAAAGTGGGTATACAATATGGATAACAGTATTACAAAAGAACGCCTTTATCAGATTTATCGGAATTATCCCGACGTTGTAACACTGCAGCAGCTGTGCGAAATGCTCGGCGGTATCGCAGACAGTACCGCCAGAAAGCTGCTGCGCGGCGATCACATTGAGCACTTCGTCATTATGGGCACCTATTACATCCCGAAAAAATATGTGATCGACTATGCTCTCGGCGACCACTACGCGCATTATAAGAACATGCTGAAAGCAAAGCTCCCGACAAAGCCCCTGAAGGGAGGCGGGAAGAAGTGAATTTC
>CAMVNL010000242.1 GCA_947168785.1 uncultured Clostridia bacterium
GGGAGGGCATGAGCGAGGTGCTCATCCCCGAGGCCAACGTGCCCGATCTGCAGGAGGTGGACCCCGCCGTGAAGGAAAAGCTGACCTTCATCCCCGTGAAAAACGTGGACGAGGTGCTGGCGAAGGCGCTGCTGTCCTGAAGCAAGCAGAAAAAACCGAGGAAGGGGAGTAAGACGCTGTGCTGAAGCAAACGATCAAAAAATGGAGTTCCCTCGACGTGTTTTCGGGGATCGGGATCCTGCTGTTTATCGTGGGCTGCCCGTATTTCCTGCGGGACCGCTACTTCTCCATGACGCTGGCAAAAACCCTGTTTTTTTACGGCTCCGCCGTTTTCTTCACGGTGGGGTGCCTGATTCAGCGCAGGGCGCTGCGAAAACGGGTGAAGATCCCGCTGATCCGGAAAAACCGGACGGAGCTGTATTTTCTGCTGTTTATCGCCCTGGCTTTCGTTTCCTGCGTGCTGGCGGTATCTCCCGGCGACGCGATCACCGGCGCCACCGGCCGGAATATGGGCATGCTGATGTTTTTCTGCATCTTTCTGGCCTACGTGTTCGTCTCCCGTTTCGGGCAGTTCAAAACTCCCGTCGCCGTCGTTTTCGGCGTCAGCGTTTTTGCGATGAATCTGATCGCCTTCCTGCAGTTCTGCCGACTGGATCCCTTCGGTCTGTATGAAGGGACCAAGGATTCCGTCAAAACCGGCTTTATGTCCCTGCTGGGCAACAAGGACGTCTACTATTCCTATCTTTCCATGGCGACGCCCTTTGCGCTGTACCTGATCTTTGAAGCGCAGGAGCTGTGGGAGAAAATCTTCTGGTATGCGGTGGGCTTTTCCTGCTTCATCGGTATCATCGTCTGCAACTGCGAGGGCGGCTATCTCTGTCTGGCGGCGTCCTTCCTGTTCTTCCTGCTGGCAAAGTGCGGGGATAACGCGCAGTTGCGGACTGTTTTGCGGATTTTCATGCTGTTTTTCGCCGCGGGGCTGCTCATCTCGCTGCTGAAATTCAACTTCAAAAAGGGGCATATCCTGGAGGATCTGATGACCCGGGTGTTGATCCGCCCGCTTGTCTGCGGACCGGCGCTGGCGGTGACGACCGGGCTGTATGCGGTGCTGCTGAAAAAAGAGCTGCCGGCAAAGGGCTTTCCGATCCTGAAAAAGGCCGTCGCTATTGCTTTGGCAGTGTGCATCGTTCTTTTCGCGGCGGTGTTCGTGTATTTTACCTTTATCAACCGGACGGTCGATATCGGCAAATACAGCCGTCTGCTGCGCTTCAATGACAATTGGGGCACCGGCAGGGGGGAGATCTGGCGGCAGATGGCAACGATTTTTGCCCGTCAGCCCCTGTTGCGGAAGCTCTTCGGCGCAGGACAGGAATCCGTCGCCGCGCTGGTGGATCAGTATTTCCCTGCGGAGGCGGCCGCCGATCCCAAGGTGCTGGATAACGCCCACAACGAGTATCTGCATTATCTTGTCACGCATGGTCTGCTGGGCCTTGCCGCCTATCTGCTGTTCGCCGTCAGCGCGTTGCGCCGCGGCTTCAAGGAGGGCGGCCGCTACCAGCGGGCGGCGGCGCTGGGCGCCGTCTGCTATATGGTGCAGGCTGCCTTCAACCTGCTGCAGGCGCTGACGACGCCCATGTTCTTCGTCTTTCTGGCGCTGACGCAGACGCGGGACCTGGAGGTGCCGCCGAAAACCGCGGCGGGGCCCGATCAGAACGCCCTCGCAGCGCCCGCAGACGACGCGGATGCAGCCGGTTTGCCGCAGGCAGGGGAGAACGCTGCCGGGACACAGACTGCGGAAACGGCCGCTGACGCGATGGTGACGGCCGCGCTGTCGGAGACAGCCTCAATCAATTGATCCGGAGAGCATACCTATGAAAATCCAAGAGATGCCCGCTTTCGTTTTTTCGCACCGGCATGTGCGCAACGCCGTGCTGTGCGCGCTGGCGGCCAGCCTGATGCTGGTGGTGCAGCTGGCGCTGATGAAAAGCGGCGCGGTGGCGTTGATCTTCAATATCATCATCCCCTTTACGGCGGCCATCACCTTTGGCTGCCACGCCATCACCATGGCCATGGACCGGCCGGTGATGCTGCTGGATTCCACCATCGTCTACTTCGTTTCGCTGCTGCTCAACCAGCTGGTGTCGGTGGAGATCGGGGTGGAGGAGACCTATCCCGTGTTCACCTTCATCGAGATGATCCCCTTTGTCTTCTTTTCCATCGCCGCCGCCACGGATAAGATCAAAAAGCTGGCCCGGCGGGTGCTGGAGGCGGCCTGCGTCATTATTCTGGTGGGGTGCCTTGCCATCGCCGTGCTGGCGGTCTTCTTCAATATGAAGCTGTTCTCCGAACGGCATTATCTGAAATATACCTTCAGCATGATCAGCGGCTTTCTCAGCGTGTTTTTCATGTATCTGGGCATGGACGAGCTGCTGATCATCTCCGGCACCCAGCGCCGCGTGCGCGTGCCGAAGAAAGACAGGCTGAAATGAGCCGCCCCGTCCGCAAAGAGGGATTGGTGTTGATCCACAAAAAAAAGACCGCTTTCGCGGTCTCTTCTTTTTATTCGCTGAAAAATCAGTTATCGTACACGCTGACCTTTTTGCGGTCTTTGCCCAGACGCTCAAACTTCACTTTGCCGTCGATCAGGGCGAACAGCGTATCGTCGGAACCCTTGCCCACATTGTTGCCGGGATGGATGCGCGTACCGCGCTGACGAACGATGATGGTGCCGGCGTTGACAAACTGACCGTCGCTTCTCTTCGTGCCGAGTCTCTTGGATTCGGAATCACGGCCGTTACGGGTAGAACCCATACCTTTTTTATGCGCGAAGAGCTGAATGTTTATCTTAAGCATTACTTACACCTCCGTTGTGATTGTGACATAATCGGGATATTGCTCTGCCAGCTGCTCCATGTGCAGCCGGAAGCCTCTTACAATATCCGCCGCGGCCTTGCTGCCGCATGACCTGAAATGCATATATCCGTCGCTGTCTTCGGCCTGCGCGTTAACCCCGAGAATTTCCGTCACGGTGTTGACCGTCAGATAGGCCGCCGAGGAAACCGCCGCACAGAGGATATCCGTGCCCTGTTCTCCCGCGCCGGAATGTCCCTTTACGGTGAATTCCGCGTCGCTGCCCCGGATCTGAAATGCCGCCCGGATCATTATGCGTTGATGGCTGCGATCTCTACCTTCGTGTAGGGCTGTCTGTGGCCGAGTTTTCTCTTCTCGTTCTTCTTGGGCTTGTAGGTCATGACATAGATCTTCTTGGCCTTGCCGTTCTTCAGCACCTTGGCGGTCACCGCAGCGCCTTCAACGTAGGGAGCGCCTACTTTGATGCCGTCGTCGTTCGCCACCGCGATCACTTTGTCAAAAACGACCTCGCTCTCGGCTTCAACGTCAAGCTTTTCGATAAAAACAACGTCGCCTGCTTCTACCTTATACTGCTTTCCGCCGGTTTCGATAATTGCGTACATGAGTTTTTCTCCTTTGTCAGTCTCGCTACGCAGGGCAGGCAAGCCTTTCAGCACATAGTGCGCCCTGAATATGCGGCAACGCAAATTTTAGCACATTTCCCCCGCCGTGTCAATCCCTTTTCTTTTATATAAAAAAGTTTTTTTTATAGCGGTTGACACTTGTATTTTCCCCGCCGAACTAATATAATAATACTATATTTTATCATGGGAGAGGAGCGGACGGCCGATGAGCAGGGACGGAAAGATATCCTTTGCCCCCAAGGGGGTCAACGGTAAAAACCGGGTGCCCAGATACATCTGGATGACGGCGATCGCCGCCGTCGTATTCGGCGTCGTCTCCTTTTTTGTGATTCTCGCCATGAATGATTTCGACCTTTCCCGGGCGCTGGGCAAGCGGCAGGAGACGGAGGAGACGGCGGAAGAGAGCACGACGGAAGACGCCGTCGACAGCGCGGCGCTGCAGGACCTGACGGACGCGCTGAATTTTCTTGCGATCTGCACCGACGAAAAAGAGCTGACCTTCTGCACGGTGGTCTCCGTGGTGCCCTCCCAGGGCACCATCCGGGTCAAACCCATCTCTCCCGATTTTGTGCTGGAGACGGCGGAGGGTAAAATGCGGCTGGCGGAGGTGGTCCGCCGGGGCGCGGTGCAGGACGTGATCGAAGGGCTTTCCCGTCGTGAGATCCCCATCGCCAAATACGTGCTGGTCACCGAGGATAACTTTATCAGCCTGCTGCAAAAGCTGGGGCCGGTGAATATCTATCTTGAAACGGGCTACGACTTTACCGACGGCGCGGTGCGCTACACCTATTCCGCCGGTGCGGTCTCCATGGCGGCGGAGGCCATGCTCAGCTATATGAAGTCCGCAGCTTCCGGCGACGATCTGCTGCGCTTGCAGGCGGGGGCCGCCGCGGCCATCATCCGCACCCATTTTACCCCCGAGAACGTCGCCCGGGGCGAGGATTTCTTCGCCACGCTGATCAACCTTGTCACCACGGATATCTCCGTATTCGATTATACCCCCGCCTACGCCGCGATTCAGGCGCTGGCGGAAAGCGGCGTGAGGATCTCTGTCAT
>CAMVNL010000243.1 GCA_947168785.1 uncultured Clostridia bacterium
GTAAAAACAGGTTTTCGTAGTCAGTCGTCAGTCGTCAGAAATAAACAGCAGCAGTAACAGGCTGCTTGAAAACCTTCCCCATGCGGTAGCGCGGCACCTCAGTGCCGCTCGCAGCAAAAACAACTGTTTGCCGCTGTAATATTCAACTGCGACGTTCATTCTCAACGCTTGATCTGATTTTCAGGTTTCAGAAAATACATTTGGTTATCAGCGGCACTGAGGTGCCGCGCTACCGGTGATATCGCAAAACTCCAATTTGTAAAATAAAAAATGCAGGTTTTGACGCCTGCATTTTTTTTGATATAGAATGATTGCTCCGGAGATTAAAGACCGTTCTTGATGCGGTTTTCGGCAAAACGCTGGGCGATGACGCCTTCGGGTTCGCCGGTGGCCTTGGATTCCTCAAGGATGTTGTAAACGGTGTTGTAGATGTTGTGTACCTGCTTGAGGACGTTCTCCTTGTCGTAGGTGGTGAAGGCTTCCTGACCGGCGTTGATAACGCCGCCGCCGTTGATGATGAAGTCAGGGGCGTAGACGATGCCCTTCTTCTTCAGCGCGACGCCGCACTCGTCGTCAAGGATCACGTTGTTGGCGGCGCCGGCGATGGCCTTGCACTTGAACTGCGGAATGGTGTCGTAGTTGACGATGGCGCCGAGGGCGCAGGGGGCGAAAATGTCGCAGTCCACGCCGTAGATCTCGTCGGCGGCCACTTCGGTGGCGCCCAGCTCGTTGACGGCCTTCGCCATGATCTCGCGGTTCTTGTTGTTGCAGACGATCAGCTTTGCGCCGGCGGCGTGCAGCTGGCAGGCCAGATCATAACCGACCTTGCCGAGGCCCTGCACCGCGATGGTAAGACCATTGAGGTCGTCGGTGCCGAAGGTGAACTTCGCCGTGGCGCGGATGCCGTCAAAGCAGCCGATGGCGGTGAAGGGGGAGGGGTCGCCGCTGACGTCGGCGCGGCCCACCACGTACTGGGTCTTTCTCAGCATGATATCCGCGTCGTGGGTGTCGGTGTTCACGTCTTCCGCGGTCAGGTAACGGCCGCCCAGGCTCTCCACGCACTCCGCATAGGCTTCAAACAGCGCGTCCGTCTTTTCGGAGGGGTCGGCAATGATTACGCCCTTGCCGCCGCCGATGGGCATACCGGCCGCCGCGTTCTTGAAGCTCATGCCTCTGGAAAGGCGCAGCACGTCGAACAGAGCGGCGTCCATGCTCTTATAGGGATAAAGGCGGCAGCCGCCCAGCGCCGGACCAAGCTTGGTGCTGTGAATGGCGATGATGCACTTCAGCTTCGCCGCTTCATTGGTAAAAAACGCAACTTCCTCATGACCGTACTGGGCGATCATTTCAACAGTGTTCATTGGTATCAGTCTCCTTTGTTTTTTCATGTTACCTCTATAATAAATTTTATTGAACGGAAAGTCAATATCTTTCAATTGTTTCGATTGATGAATCATTCTGCGTTATGTCATAAATATATGTGATGATTGATTCCCGCTTGCTATCTCCCGACGGATGGCGTATAATAATAAGCAATAAACGCAGGGGAGGCGGAACAATGGTTTTTCTCAAAGCGCATATCGACCTGTTCGCCCAGATCGCGGGCTTTATCGCCATGGGTCTGACGATCCTGTCCTTTCAGTTCCGCAAGCACAGCTGGATCATGGCTTTTATGACGGCGTCTTCCGTCTTCTGGATCCTGCACTACGTGATGCTGGGGCTTTATCCGGCAGTGGCCATCAACACGATGAATATGTTCCGCAATTACATCTACGGGCTGCGGGAGAAAAAGAATATCAACACGCCCCTGATACCGGCCTTTTTCGTGGTAGTGGCAGCGGTATCGGTGATCGCCACCTGGGAAAACGGCTGGAGCGTGCTGCCGCTGCTGGCTTCCGTCACGGCCACCGTCGCCAACTGGCAGACGCAGACGAAAAAGTTGAAGCTGCTCAGTTATCCCCGCTACGGCCTGTGGCTGATCTATGACCTTTTCAACGGCGCGTGGGCCGGGGCTGCCAACGACGCCTTTACCATGGGCTCCATCACCGTTTCGCTGATCAGGGAAAGGGGAAAAGGAGGCGGCAGATCCACCGTCTGCGGCGAAAATGCGCCGGAAAACGGTTGAAAAGACAGAGAAATCTGTCTATAATGATAGTATCCTGTAAAAACATGAGGAGGGTTTCAGATGTTTGCCGTATCATCCGCCATGCTGTTCTTCAAAAAGGTGATTGCTTATCTGTCCGCCATGATCATCTTCATGGCCTCCGGAGGAGGGGTGAGTATGTCCGAATACAATCCCGCCGCGGTCATGTGCCGAGGCTGTGTGGAAAACCTGCTGTCGGTGCCGTCCTGGTCGTTCTACGACGCCACCGCCAAGGTACACCGTACCCAGGCGCTGGAAAAGACTCGGGACTACACCATGTATCTGGCGAAAAACGAGCGGGAATACTGTCAGATCGCCCTGCAGCTGCGCACATCGCGTGGACGGATACGGGTGAACTGCACGGATTTTACCAACGAGGCCGGCGACACGCTGAAAACCGAGTTTTGCGAGGAGTTTTATCTGAAAACCACCGGCAACACCATTGACGGGGCTTACCCTGAGCAGCTGATCCCCGTTCAGGAGGACATGCTGATCGACATGGAGGCCGCCGTCAACTATCTGTTTTACATCGGCGTGCGGACGACGGCGGACAGCGTCCCCGGCGATTACACCGCCACCGTGACGCTGACCAATACCGACATACCGGATAACAAATTCGAGAATCTTTCTGTGGAAGTCCGCGCTCACGTGTGGGACTTCACTCTGCCGGAAGCGCCCCTCATGGATACCGCCATGGGGCTGGGCAAGGGCGATATCGCCCGTGAGCACGGCGTGGCCGCCGACAGCGAAAAGGCCGACGAGCTGTATAAGGCCTATTATGAGTTCCTGCTGGATCACGGCATTTCCGCCTACAATCTGCCGGTGGATATCCTCAGTGACGAAGCGGACGCCTACATGAGCGATCCCCGCTGTACCTCCTTCTGCGTGTCCTACGGCACCGACGAGCAGATCCGGGCTTATTATGAAAAGCTCTCCTCGCATCCCGAATGGCTGGCCAAGTCCTACTTCTATCCCATCGACGAGCCCGCCAAGAAAGAGGACTACGAGCGGTATCAGGCTATCTGCGACCGTCTGGCGGGGCTGTTCCCCGGGTACCACATGGTCACGCCCTTCTATGTGAACGGCGTGGAGATCGACGGCGAAAAGCAGTTTGCGGTGGAGCTGCAGGACGGCAGAAGCGACATCATGTGCCCGGAGACCGTCGTCTTTGACGAGAACGGCTTTGCCGCCCGCGCGTGGGAACGGCAGGCAAACGGCGACAAGCTGTGGTGGTACGTCTGCTGCGGTCCCTCTCCCTCTTCCGACTACTGCAACCTCTTTGTGCAGCAGGATGGCGTTAAGCACCGCGTTCTGTTCTGGCAGCAGAAGCAGTACGACGTGACGGGTCTGCTCTACTGGAGCACCAGCTATTGGAAGGATACGGTGGGCGGCCCCTGGGCCAGCGCCTGGACCACCCCCTGGACCGGTCCCGACACCTTCGGCGACGGCGTGCTGGTTTATCCCGGCCGTCAGGTCGGTATCGACGGCCCCGTCTCCGGCCTGCGGCTGGAAGCGGTAGCCAACGGTATCGAGGACTACGCCTATCTGGACATGGCGGAAAAACTGCTGGGTGAAAAGTATGTGGATTCCGTGATTGGGAAACTGTCGAAGGACCTGACCCATTATAACCTGTCCGAAACGCAGTTTGCCAAAGTTCGCACCGCTCTGGGCAACGCCATTGAAAAGGCAAGCCGTTCCTGAGGGCAAATTTGACGACGGTTCCGTTCACAGGGCTGCTGAAACAGCAGCCCTGTTTTTTGATAATTGTGAACAAAAAAGTGAAAATTCCCGGATTGCAATTGACTATTTTATAATAATATATTACAATATGATAACAGCAATGCTCATTATTATTCTAAAGGAGATCTGGCATGGGTAAAAATCCGAATCCCGGTGTAAAGACCTACACCAAAAAAGAGCTGGCAGGGTACCTGACGGGCCTTGCCGGACAGAACATCATCTACAACATCATCGCAACAGGCTTGGCGTTCTATTTTCAGAGCGTTATCTTTTTGCCCGCCATCGCCTGTTCGCTGATCTTTGCGCTGGCCCGTGTGTGGGACGCCATCAACGACCCCATGATGGGCACCATCGTGGACAAGACCCGCACAAAATGGGGCAAGTGCAAGCCCTATCTGCTGTTTGTCCCGGCGGTCATCATGGTGACCACCATTCTGCCCTTCATCAACGGCATGTACGCCGAGCCCAACGAGCTGCATGAGACGGCGCTGGCGGAGGAAGCGGAATACGTGGATTTCGTCGAAAGCGATCTTGTGAAATCCATTGAATACGACGGCGTCAAGTATCTCTTCGTGCCCGCCTCCGGCAGCTGGGAGCTGCAGAAGGACGAGAGCGGCAAGGCGCTGGTGGATGCGGACGGCAACCTCGTCAAGACCAAGGTCAT
>CAMVNL010000244.1 GCA_947168785.1 uncultured Clostridia bacterium
ACCGACGAATCAAACGCGGTGCTGGCGCCTGCCGGCGTGATGGGCGAAGTCATCAAATAAGCTGCCTTTCCCGAGGGCGTCCGCTGATCCGGCGGACGTCTTTTTTTTGTAAAATACTTCCTGTTTTCGCTTCGATTGACTGACATAATATTGCCGCCGCAGGATATCATAAAATATTGCGGAGGTGATTTATGATGCGAAAAGTGATTCGTAAGCTGAACCTGCTCGCCGCCGTGATCAGCACACTGCTGCTGGTCGCGGTCGCCTACGGAGACAGGCGTCTGCCTGATCTGATTACCACCTGCGCAGACGAGGTCAGGTTCAACGTATTATACACCGTCACCGCGAATTCGGACGCGGTGGCGGTTTCCGCCGGAGAGGCAGATACCCCCAAAGGAGCGACGCTGCGGCTGCTGGGGACGATTCCCGTCAAGAACGTATCGCTGAACAAAACGGAGCGGCGTTACGTTTCGCCGGGGGGCGAGCTGATCGGCATTCTCCTGCGCACGCAGGGCGTGCTGGTCGTGGGAACGGAAAGCTTTCTTTCGCAAGGGAAAAACGTTTCCCCGGGCACAGAAGCGGGGTTGAAGACCGGCGACGCAATTCTGTCCGTCAACGGTGAAGAGGTCGGCGCCAATCAGGAATTTTCCGCCTTGATCGAGCAGAGCGGCGGCGCGGACCTTGCCGTGAGATACAGTCGGAACGGAACCGTCGGGCAGACCGTCCTGAAGCCACGGAAATCCGACGCCACAGGCAAGTGCAAATGCGGGCTGTGGATAAGGGACAGCACCAACGGCATCGGCACGCTGACCTATACGGACCTTGCCGCCGGCACCGTCGCGTCACTCGGGCACGGCATCTACGACGTGGACACCAACGAGATCCTGAACGCGGCGGGCGGCGAATTCCGCTCCGCGACGCTCATCGGCGTGACCAAGGGCAGCGTCGGCGCGGCGGGAGAGCTGCGGGGCATGATCGGCGAGCTTTCTTTGGGGCAATTGTCATTCAACTGTGACGGCGGCGTTTACGGCAGGATGCAGCAGACGCCTGAACGCAGCGACCTGATCGCCGTCGCCATGGAGGATGAGATCGTCTGCGGGCCGGCGCAGATCATTGCGACGGTAAAGGACGGGCAGAAAACCTGTTATGATATTGAAATTGAAAAGATCAACCGCACCAATAACACGGGGACGAAAAACATGGTGATCCGGGTGACAGACCCGGCGCTGATCGAAACGACCGGCGGCATCGTGCAGGGCATGAGCGGCTCCCCCATCGTGCAGAACGGCATGCTGGTGGGCGCGGTCACCCACGTGTTCCTCAACGATCCGCTGAAGGGCTACGCCATTTTCGCGGATAAGATGCTGGCGCTGTCGGATTCCGTCAATCCGGCGGAGGCGGCGTAAACAACGCTGTTCAGACAACAGTCTATCCCCACGTAAATCCTTGAACAACAAAAAAGAAAGCGTCGGCTCGCATCTGCGTCTGACGCTTTCGTGTTTTTTCGGAATCCGTATCGGGATCAGTCGTCTTCCTTCTTCGATCTTCTCTTGCTGGCCTTCTTTTCTTCCTTTTCAGCGGCCTTGGCGGCTTCCTGCGCGGCCTTTTCCTCCGCCGCTCTGGCGTTGGCGGTGTCGTTGGTCTGGATGGCCCAGCGCATCAGCTTCATCTTGGTGCGGTCCGCGCCGGTCTCGATTACGATGGAATCCTCCTTCACCGTCACGACCCTGCCGTTGATACCGCCGATGGTGGTGATCTCATCGCCAATCTGAACGGAATCGCGCAGCTTCTGATCCTCCGCCTGCTTTTTCTTTTGGGGACGGATCATGATGAAATACATGACGACCATCATGCCCACCAGAAGAACGATCATCATGACAGGGCTGCTGCCCTGCTGGCCGTTGGCGGTTCCGCTTGCCGCCGGAGCGCCCATGCAAAGATAATTGAACAGCATTGAATTTCCTCCAAATAACATAATAAATGAATTATAACCAAAACATTCCGGAATTGCAAGCTTTTTTCAAAATTATTCATCAGACGGCGCTCTTTTATCCAGTACGCCGATATATTTTGAATAAAACGCTTCGAAATTCCCCTCTTCCAGCGCGGCGCGGATCTTTTCCATCAGGGTATTGTAGAACCAGAGATTGTGCATCACGCAAAGCCGCAGCGCCAGCACCTCCTTCGCCTTGTGAAGGTGGCGGATATAGGCGCGGGAGAACCGGCGGCAAACCGGGCAATCGCACTGTTCGTCGATGGGGCGCTCGTCCTTTTCAAACCGGGCGTTATTGATGTTCAGCACGCCGTTCCACGTGAACAGATGGCCGTGACGGGCGTTGCGGGAGGGCAAGACGCAGTCGAAGAGGTCCACGCCGCGGCGGACGCCCTCCAGTATATTGCCGGGGGTGCCAACGCCCATCAGGTAGCGGATCTTATCTGCCGGCATATAGGGCTCCACCTGAGAGATCACGTGGTACATGGTCTCTGCGGGCTCCCCTACCGCCAGTCCGCCGATGGCGTAGCCGTCCAGGTCCAGCCTGGCGATCTCTTCCATGTGACGGATGCGCAGGTCGTCAAAGGTACAGCCCTGATTGATGCCGAAGAGCAGCTGGTGGGGGTTGAGCGTCCCCGGCAGCGCGTTCAGCCGGTCGTGCTCCTCCTTGCAGCGGATCAGCCAGCGGGTTGTCCGCTCGCAGGACAGCTTCGCGTATTCATAGGGGGCGGGGTTTTCCACGCACTCGTCAAAGGCCATGGCGATGGTGGAGCCGAGATTGGACTGGATGCGCATGCTCTCCTCCGGCCCCATGAAAATCTTGCGCCCGTCGATGTGGGAATGGAAGGTGACGCCCTCCTCCTTGATAGCGCGCAGCTGCGCCAGAGAGAACACCTGAAAGCCGCCGGAATCCGTCAGGATCGGCCCCTGCCAGCCGGTAAAACGGTGCAGGCCTCCCATCTCTTTGATGGCAGCATCGCCGGTGCGCACGTGCAGGTGATAGGTGTTGCACAGCATGACCTGACAGCGGATATCCGCCAGATCGTAGGCGGAAAGCCCGCCCTTGATGGCGGCAACGGTTGCCACATTCATAAAGCCCGGGGTTTTGACAGTACCGTGGACCGTTTCAAATTCCCCCAAACGGGCAAACCCTTCTTTTTTGATTAAGCAGTACATACTTTCCCTCCCCCGTTCAGATGCTGTCGGAGATGTAACAGGCGTCGCCAAAGCTGAAGAAACGGTATTCGTTTTCAATGGCGACCTTGTAGGCGTGCAGGGCATTTTCCCGGCCGCAGAAAGCGGAGACCAGCATGATGAGCGTGCTTTCCGGCAGGTGGAAATTGGTGATGAGCGCGTCGATGCACTTGAATCGATAACCGGGATAGATAAAGATATTGGTGGCGCCGGAGCAGGCCTTCACGAAACCGTTCTCATCGCTGACGGATTCCAGCGTACGGCAGCAGGTGGTGCCGTTGCAGACGATCCTCCCGCCGCTGCGCTTTGTCTCATTGATAAGGTCGGCGGCCTCCTGCGAAACGGAGTAGTTCTCATAGTGCATGTTGTGGTCCTCGATATTCTCCGTCTTCACGGGACGGAAGGTGCCGATGCCCACGTGCAGCGTGATATAGGCGATCTTCACGCCCTTGGCCGCGATCTTTTCCAGCAGTTCCGGGGTGTAATGAAGGCCGGCCGTAGGCGCGGCTGCGGAGCCGTTGGGCTTGGCGTAGACCGTCTGATACCGTTCCTTATCCTCCAGCTTTTCCGTGATGTAATGGGGCAGGGGCATTTCGCCGATGGCCTCCAGCTTTTCAAGGAAGATACCCTCATAATCAAACTTCACCTTGCGGTTGCCGTTCTCCATCACTTCGGTCACCGTGCCCGTCAGCACGTTGTCGCCGAAGGTAAAGACGGCGCCCTCCCTGGCGCGCTTGCCGGGGCCCGCGATACACTCCCACACGTCGTTGCCGAGGTTATTCAGCAGCAGAAATTCCACCTTCGCGCCGGTCCCCTGCTTCACGCCGTAAAGACGGGCGGGAAGGACGCGGGAGTTGTTCAGCACAAGGCAGTCGCCCTCGTTCAGGTAGTCGAGGATATCGTAGAAATATTTATGCGCCAGCTCGCCGGAATGGCGTCCGATCACCAGCAGCCGGGAGTGGTCCCGCTGCTGCGCCGGGGTCTGGGCGATGAGGCGCTCGGGTAGGTCAAACCAGAAATCACTTTTTTTCATAGCCAATGTCACTTTTTTTCATGGGATTCAACTTGACTTATCCGGTCAATGATGCTAAAATTGCAAATTATAATATAGACGAAAGAACCGTGCCCTGGAAAGGCTGACGATGCTGCTATATGGTTAAGACAAAAAAACTCCGAGTACTCGGAGTTTTTTTATTGCTTTTATATTTTTAGTTTCGCAAGGGAAAATGATATAATAAAAGGACTTCGGAGTTTGGCGAAAGGAGGGATTTACTGTGAAACTGTGGCTAAGACGCGT
>CAMVNL010000245.1 GCA_947168785.1 uncultured Clostridia bacterium
CTGGAAGCGCTGGATTGCCCTCTGAAAACGCAGATGCAGATCGACCTGTCGATCGAGGAGATCTTTGTCAACATCGCCCACTACGCCTATGCCGGAAAAGAAGGCGACGCCGAGATCCGGATGGCGGAAGCTGACGGCGTCGTCACATTTACGTTTATTGATTCCGGCGTGCCCTACGACCCGCTGAAAAAGCCCGATCCCGACGTCTCGCTGTCGGCGGAGGACCGTCAGATCGGCGGTCTGGGCATCTTCCTTGTGAAGAAAAATATGGATTCGGTCAGCTACCGCTATGAAGACGGCAAAAACGTGCTGACCGTGACCAAAAAAATACCGGGCCTCGCGCTTTCCGACTGACGTCAGGAGGCGGTTTCCGTGCGCTGCGGCAGGCGGATGGTCACCACCGTGCCCCGGTCCGGCGCGCTCTCAATCGTGAGTGTGCCGCCGCACATCTGCTCCACCCGCTCGCGCACGTTGCGCAGGCCGATGTGCGAGCCGCCGTCTTCCTGGGCGGCGTTCACGTCAAAGCCCTTGCCGTTGTCCCGCACCGTGATCTCGTGTCCGGCGGGCGTTTTGCGGGTGCTCACCGTGACCACGCCCTCCTTGCGGATCCTGACGCCGTGACGGATGGCGTTTTCCACCAGCGGCTGAATGGTCAGCGCCGGGATCGGGAAATCCAGATCCGGCGTGTCGTATTCCACCCGCACGGAGGGGAACCGCAGCTCTTCGATCTCGGCGTAGATGCGCACGTGCTCCAGTTCTTTCTTCACCGGGATCAGGTTCGGCTGGCTGAGCGAGTCGATGTTCTGCCGCAGATAGGTCCCGAACTTTTCCGTGGTGACGAAGGCCTTTTCCGGGTCCAGCTTGCACAGGGCCTGAATGGTCGACAGGGTATTATACAGAAAATGCGGCTGGATCTGGCTCATCATGATCTGGATCCGCTGTTCCGCCATCAGCGCCTTTTCATGCTCCCGCACGAATTGCAGGTGCAGCCACACGTAGTAGAAGACGCAGCTGCTCACCACCGCGACTGTCAGATAGCTGATGGGCAGCGAACGGTTGTCCACGAAGGTGTCCACCAGCACGGCGGCCACCACGATCACCGCGTTGCTCAGGGGAATGACCGCTTCGCGCTTGCGGACCCGCGCGTACTCCTTCACGGAGAGATACACGAGATGCGCCAGCAGCAACGCGCTGACGATGTGGCAGCTGTACCCCAGCGGCCCCCGCATGAAATGGTTGTTCTCATCGATCCGGAAGCAAACGCCGGAGAAGAGCGCCGTCAGGTGGATCGCCAGATTGAGCCCGGTGAGGATCCACGCCGGCCGATAGGATTTCCCCTTGCCGACGATATAGTAAAACAGTACGATGATCAGCGGACGCACGCTGTAACCCCAGATGTCGACCACCGTTCGGGCAAAGGGGTGCGCGCCGCCCGTATCCAGCACATAGCCCAGCAGGTTCTGAACGATCAGGCCGAATACGGCCGCCACGATCAGCAGCATGACCGATTTGTGCTTTTTCCGGATATACGGGTCGATCAGCACCGCGAAGGTCAGGCCGATCAGCTGCAGCAGCAGCGGCAGCAGCACGGGGCCGCCCGTTGACAATAATTGAAGCATGGCTATACTCGTCTTTCATCTTGATGACTGCATCGTACCACACAGCGGAAAAACTGTCAAGGCGCATCCGTCAGACAACAGAAAGGAGCCCCGTCATGAGACAAACGTCCATCTACGTGGGTTTGAACGACGCCGGCACCCACCGGCAGGAGCATGACACAACGAAATATCTTTCTATCCTGAAAACGGTCTGCCACGCCTACCGCGTCGCGTTTTCCGTTCACACGGTGGACGGCGGTTATTTTCACGACGACGGCAGCTACGTGGAGGAGACCACGCTGGTGCTGACCCTGCTGGAAGCGCCGAAGGAGACCATTGCGGAGATCGCGAAGGACCTGTGCTCGTTTTTCCATCAGGAGAGTGTGATGGTCACGGATTCCGCCGCCGAGGTGTATTTCGTCCGGGAGGAACTGGAGGGGCAGCCGTAAGGCGGCGCTTTGGCCCCGGAACAGCCGAAAGATTTTTTTTATTATCCGATATGCCCGGCTGCAAAAGCGGCCGATCAAACAATACGGCTCCCTGAACGAACATGGTTCGGGGAGCCGTTTTTCTGTCCTGAGAGATTGGGTGGTTTTTGCAGCGCGGCGCGTCAATAACCGAAATAGGTCTCGCAGTAGCGGTAGACCGCTTTGTCATACTGATTTTCGCTGAGGGGATCCAACAGCAGGCCGTGGCCGGAAAGGGGATAGCAGATATAGTCGTAGCCGTTGCTGCAGAGGGAATTATTTCTGATTTTACACAATAGAATTGTCTATGCCGTAAAAGAATTGTAAATATTCTGTGTCCGGACCGAGAAAACCGCTCCCTTCTCACCCCCGCGACGTTGCCCGCAGTCGCCGTTCCGGCGAAGAAAAGGCCCGGCGTTGCGGATTTTTTATTTCCGTGGTAAAATAATCGTGAAACCGCGTGAGAGAAATCCGCCTTTCACGCGTCCAACAGATGAAGCACTTCATTACTGCTCCGCCAATTGAAACGTGAATCATTGATGCGCCGTATTGCGGCGTTTAGTCAAGCAGAAATCTTCAGGTATGAATTGGTGGAGCGGCAAGACCTTTCCGGAAAGGCAAACAGCATGGATCAAGGAGCGCAGGCCTACTCCCGCTATCTGGCCGGGGACGACGGCGGGCTGGCGGAGATCATCCGCGACTACAGCGCCGGACTGACCGCCTTCCTCTGCACCGTCACGGGCGACTGGCACGCGGCGGAGGAAGTCATGGAGGACGTGTTCTTCCGGCTCGCCGCGAAAAAACCGAAGTTCAGGGGAAAATCCTCCTTCAAAACGTGGTTGTATGCAATCGGGCGCAACGCTGCCCTCGATTACGTGCGGCGCAGGTCGAAGTACGCCGAAAACCCCGTGGAGGACTATCTGAACGGCATGCCCTCCGGCGAGGACCCGGAAGCCGGTTACCTGGCGGCGGAAACGAAGCGGGCGCTCTACGCCTGTATCGGGCGGCTGCCGCCGGATTACCGGCAGGCACTGACGCTGTCCTATTTTGAAGAGCTGGATAACGGTCAGACGGCCGCCGTGATGAAGAAGAGCAGGCGGCAGATCGAAAACCTGCTCTACCGCGCCAAGGCGGCGCTGAAAAAAGAACTGGAAAAGGAGGGGATCGGCCATGAAGACCTATGAACAGATCACCGCGGACGTGCTGGCCCGCCGTGACGCGTACCTGGCGCAGCGGGAACAAAAACGCCGCGCCGCCAATCCGGAGGAGTTTGGCAGGCTCATCGAGGAAGAAAAGCGCCGTCAGGCGAAGCGGTATGCGGCCGTCTCCCTCTGTGTATTCGCGGCGGTGTTCGCCGCGGCGGGGCTGTATCGCTCCGGTTGGCTGCGCGACCTGCCGCCCGTATATCCCGGCGGCGCGACGAATAACGGGGAATCCGGCCCCGTGTCGCGGGAACCCTCCGGCGCGGATCGGGCGTCGGACGGAGCCGAAGAGGACGGCACGGGAACGGCGGAAACGACCACGATTCCCCGTGCGGTCAACACAACGGAACAGACGACGGTCGTCAATCTTTCCGGCAAAACGACCTACCGCCATCAAAGCGCGGAGCCTGTCACGGAAGCGCTCTCCGCAAAACCGGAGCCAGCGTCCCCGCCGGGGCGCGAAGAACCGCTTCCGACGGCAAACCCGAACGACGCGCCGACCTTGCCGACAAGGGAAGCGCCCACGGAGCGCGCCACGGCGGAAACGACCCGCACGACGGAGAAGGAACCGGAAACGACGACCGCAGGCAGCGGGAACAGTCAGTCGCCGCCCTCGGCGGATCCGTCAGCCGGACCGGAAAGGGAAGACCCGACCGTTCCTTCGCAAGGGACGGAAGCGGAGAACGTCATTTGCGTCCTGTATCAGGGCGGGCTTTACGCGGCGGAAAACGCGGCGGTCCGGGCGATCCCGTCCGGGGCGCGGGTGCTGGAAAAAAAGGCTGCGCTGCTCTATGACGATACGCTGCTGCTGGACGCGGCGCTGTCGGGCGTGATGCACCCTGGCAGCAGCGGCGCCGTCGCCGGGTCCCCTCCCCCCGGGACCGCTCCCTCCGAACCGGGCGGAATTGTGATATTGGAGGAACCGGAGGTCTGGACGGATTGCGAGCCCGTCAGCACGTCGATCACGCTGCTGGCGCTGCCCGGCGCATCCGGACGCGACCGCATCGGCGTGACGACGGAGGGGATCGACGGCATGTTCGTGCTGACTTATTTTGGCGAGCTGGAAGAGCTCTTACAGGAGGAAACACCATGAAAATGAAAGGTTTAGATCGGAAGAGCACACGTCTGAACTCCAGTCACACGTATCAATCTCGT
>CAMVNL010000246.1 GCA_947168785.1 uncultured Clostridia bacterium
CTCGCCTACGTCGCTGATCAGGGCGCTGCCCGCGGTCTGCCACTCATTTTCGCCGGTCTGTTCAATGTCCGGGCGGCCGTCGTTCTCCGAGAGGGTGTCCTCGTCGAAATCGCCCACGATGCACTCCAGAATATCGGTGATGGTGACCACGCCCTCCATGCCGCCGTGCTCGTCAATCACGATGGCGAAGGATTCACGCCGGGCCTTCAGGTTTTTGAACAGCACGTCGGCGCGAACGCTCTCCGGCACCAGGTAGGGCTTTTTCACCACGGTGCGCATCAGTTCCTTTTTCGTCATATCGGGGTTGGCGAAGAAATCCTTGGAATTCAGCACCCCCACGATGTTGTCGGCGGTGTCGCGGCAGACGGGCAGGTAGGTGTGGCGGCTTTCGATGATCTCCTTGCGCCATTCCTCCACAGAATCCTCCAGCCAGAGAATGTTCACGTCCGTGCGGTGGGTGGCGATCTCGGCGGCGGTCATGTCGTCGAATTCAAACACGTTCTGCAGCAGTTCCTTTTCCTCTTCGTCAATGGTGCCCTTTTCGCTGCCCGCGTCGATCATCATGCGGATCTCTTCCTCTGTGACCTCTTCATCCTGCTCGTTGGGGTCAATGCCGAAAAGCCGCAGCACGCCGTTGGTGGAAACGCTCAAAAACCACACGATGGGGGCGAACAGCTTTGAGATGAATGCGATCAGGCCGGAGATGGCCAGTGCGAGGCTTTCCGCCTTTTTCATGGCAACCCGTTTTGGCACCAGTTCGCCGAGGACCAGCGTGAAGTAAGAGAGAATCAGCGTGATCAGCACCACGCAGATGCTGCGCAGCGTGGATTCGTTGATCTGCCAGCCTGTTTTCAGGATCAGCTGCACCAGCCGGTCGGCAAAGTTATCCGCCGCGAAGGCCGATCCCAGAAAGCCGGACAGGGTGATGGCCACCTGAATGGTCGCCAGAAATTTGGCGGGGGCGCTGGTCAGCCGCGCCAGCCGCACCGCCTTTTTGTTGCCCTGCGCCGCCATCGAAGCCAGCTTTGCGTCGTTGACGGAGATAATGGCGATCTCCGCCGCCGCAAAAATCGCGTTCAGCGCGATCAGTATGATCTGTAAAATCAGTTGTGGAACGAGATTTGTCATTTTCAGAAAATAACCTCCGGAAAAATAAAAAAGGTAAGCCTGACGCCCTTTCGGGTCAAGCCTGCCTGTCGAATGTGTTATTGAGATGTATCAGTGATAATCGGGGACCGGTACTGTCCGCGTCGCTATCCATTGTCAACCCTCGCTTTATGTTCAGAATTATAGCATGTCGGGCAATGGTTGTCAATGCCTATTTTGCAATTGCGGGTTCCGAAGAACCCCGCATAATGCGCCGATCCGCCGCATAGGATATACCGAAAGGCGGTGGCGATGATCAGACAACGAACGGATATCGTGAACATCCTGCCGGACAGCCTCTCCCGGGCGCTGAAACGCGCCATGCAAGCTTACCCGGGGGATCTCTATGAGCTGCGGCTGATCCGGGGCAGGGGGGCGTTTACGGTCACTTCGGAAGGGATCCTCTTTTTGCAGCAGACCGGCGCGCTGTCCCCGGCCCCCGGCCCTTCCCCCGTCTTGGTGACGGCGGAGGAGCTGGAGGAGATTCTCCGCCGGGCGGTGGGGTATTCCGGCTTCGCCCATGAGGAGGAGCTGCGGCAGTGCTTTCTGACCCGGGGCGACGGCACGCGGATCGGAATCGCCTTCGGCGGCGCGGGGGGATCGCTTGGCTGCGGAACGGTCAATTCGCTGAATATCCGCCTCCCGCTGGCGCCGTCGGTTTTTTCTGATAACGCAGCGGCAGAGCTGCTGAAGGGCCTGCGGGGCGGACTGCTGATCGCCGGTGCGCCGAATACCGGAAAAACCACGCTGCTGCGCGCCTGCTGCCGCTGTCTCAGCGACGGCGGAGACGGACAATGCCGAAAGGTCTGCGCCGTTGACGAGCGGATGGAGCTGGCAGGTGAGGGCGGCGCTTTTGACCTTGGGCGGTGTACGGACGTGATCGCGGGACGCAGCAAGCACGAAGCGATCCTGACGGCGCTGCGGCTGCTGTCGCCCGACGTGATCGTCTGCGACGAGATCGGTTCTTTTCGGGAGACGGAAAGCATTCTGGAAGGACTGAACAGCGGCGTCCGCTTCATCGCGGCCATGCACGCGGCCGATCTGCCGGAGCTGATACGGCGGAGCCAGTTCCTCCGGCTGTTCGGCGAGAACGTATTCGACCGGGTGGCGCTGCTGGACCCGGCGCGCAAGGGCGTGATCCGCGCCGTTTATTCCCATGAAGAGGTGGAAGATGAAATACGTAGGGGCAGGGGCCCTTTCCTGCGCGGCGGTGCTGGCCGCGGTCTATGCGAATTGGCGGCGCCGCCGGCGGGTGACGCTGCTGCGTCGGCTGTCTGATTTTTTCGCCGCCTTCGCCTCCTTTTCCGAGCTGGCCCCGCGGGACGCCGCCAGAACGGTGCGGCGGCTGGCGGAGGCGGAAAGCTTCGGCTCGCTGGGGTTCCTGATGCCCTTTTCCCGCCGCTGTGCGGACGCCAACGTGCGGCAGGTCTGGCGGGAGGAAACCGCCTCCTTCGCCGGGGGCGCGGTGCTGACGGCGGAACAGCGGCGCCTGCTGGCGGATTTCGCGGACCGGTTCGGCCTGACGTCGCTGGAGCAGTTTACATCGGCCTGCCGGAACTACGAAACGCGCTTCGCGGCGGAGGCTGTAAAAGAGAAACAGGCATTGGAAAAAACGGAGACGCTGACGGTCGGCGCGGGGGTGCTGGGGGCGGCGCTGATCCTGATCGTCTGCTGGTAAGGGGAAACGGATGGATATCGAAATCATTTTCAAAATCGCGGCGGTGGGGCTGATCGTGGCGGTGCTCAACCAGCTGCTGAGCCGCTCCGGCCGGGAGGAATACACCATGCTTACCACGCTGGCAGGCCTGGTCGTCGTGCTGATGATGGTCATCCCCTATATCAGCAGCCTGTTCGGCTACGTCCGTTCGGTGTTTGACCTGTGACGGTCAAGGTCGCGGCGGTGGTGGTCTGCGAGATCATTGCCTACGTGCTGCTCAAGCAATACCGGCCGGAGTATGCGGTGCTGTCCCAGGCGGCCTGCGGCGCGGTGCTGCTCTTTCTGCTGTCGGACGAGCTGGAGGAGGTGCTCGAGCTCTTCGGCGGGCTGTCGCTGGAAGCGGGCATGAGCCGGGAATATCTGTCGATTCTGCTGAAAGCGCTGGGCACGGCGCTGGCGGTACAGTTCGCTTCGGACGTGTCCCGGGACGCGGGCGACAGCGCGGCGGCGTCGCAGATCGAATTCGCGGGGAAGGTCATCATGGCGGCCTCGGCGATCCCCCTGATCCGGGGCGTCGTGGGGCTGATCGCGGAATTGGCGGGGGAACGATGAAAAAAACGGTATTAACGATCGCGGCGGCGCTGCTGCTGATTTCACTCCTGCCGGTATGCGCCCGGGCGGCGGAGCTCGACGGGGACGCATGGTACGGCGACCTGTGGGAGAGCGTGGACGCGGACACGAAGGAGCTGCTGGAACAGGTGGGAATGGAGAGCGTTTCGCCGGAGGGCTTTCTCTCCCTGTCGCCCATGCGCGTTTTTTCCTTGATCGGGAAGATCGCGGCGGGGGAGGCGGTCTCGCCGCTGCGATACGGCGCCGGGGCGGTGCTGGCGGCGGTAGTGACGGCGTTGGCCGGGTCTTTGCTGCCTCAGGGCGGCGCCATGCGGGAACGCTGCGAAACGGTGGGGCGTCTTTGTGTGATGTTCGTGCTGCTCTCCGGCACGGCGCAGGCGCTGCGGGAGTGTATGCCGGCGGTTTCCGCCACCAGAGATTTCATGCTGGCGCTGGTGCCGGTCTTCACCGGCGTAATGGGCTTTGCGGGCAATCCGGCGCTGGCGCTGAGCTGGGGCGGAGCCGTGCTGGGCTTTTCGGAGACCGTGGGCGTCTTCTTTGCGAAATACGTTCCCTCCGCCGCCTCCCTCGGTACGGCAGCCGTGGCGGCCGCCAACCTGAACGAGGAGACGGATTTCTCCGCCGCGGCAAAAACCGTCTGCAAGGCGGTCACCCTCGCCATGGGGCTGGCGGCGGGGCTGTTCTCCGCCGTGCTGTCCGTCCGGGACGTGATCGCGGCGGCTTCCGATACGGTTTCCATGAAAGGGGCAAAGCTGCTCGTAGGGCAGGGCTTGCCCATCGTCGGCGGCGCGGTGTCGGAGGCGCTGAACACGGTGGCGGCGGGACTGGGGTTGATCCGCGATACCGTGGGCATGTTCGCGGTGCTGGCGCTTTTTCTTCTGGTGCTGGTCCCGCTGGTGCGGCTGCTGCTGTGGAAAGGCGTTTTCCGGTTTTTCAGCGCCGGCGCCTCCCTGCTGGGCCAGGGGCGCGCCGCGTCGCTG
>CAMVNL010000247.1 GCA_947168785.1 uncultured Clostridia bacterium
GTGTTAATCCGTTCATGGTTTGCGATTTCGGGTACTTGATTATGGATCGATTTTGTTCTCCGGGTTCACTCCATCTGGATATCAGCTGTTCGGGTTTCCCCCTTTCTATACAGTATTTTGAAGGACGAGTGGGTCATGTTTTTTTTCATGGACAAAAAAAACTGCAAAAAAAAATCAAACCGTTTTGTCTGTGATTCACAAACAAAAAAAAATTCTCCCTTCCGGAATTGAACTGACGGTCCAATGACAATCGGTAATCATATAATCAGACCTGTTTTTCTTTTTGGATTGAAAAAACTGAGGGGTTCGTTTATAATGGAATCACATAGATCTTACGGAAAAGAAAGATGAATATGGATCAGAACAACATGAAAAAGAAGAGCTCCGCAATGCTTGTATGTGTTTCTGCCCTGACCGCGGGGAACGCGTTTTTGTTCCGGTACGCCTTTCAGAAGTGGGTCGTACCGCTTTACGCGCTCTCGGTCGTCGTTTTCGGCGGGCTTGCCTTTGCGCTGAACTTTATTTACTTCAGAACGAAGGATAAAACGAAGCCGCTTTTGCGGTCGCTTGCGTGCGCCGCCTGTTACCTTGCCGTAACGGAAGCCGTCACGTTCGGCGTCAACAACATTTTGCTGAACGGCAAGCATCCCCACGCGGCCGTGGCCGCGGTCGTTTTCGGCACCGCGCTGTATTTTGCGGCGATCGCCCTGCGCGCCGCCCGCTCATGGAAAGCGGTGAAGCTGCCCGCGGCGCTGAGCGCGGCCATGGCCGTCATACTGTGCTTCTGTATTGCGGTGGTACCGCTGATCCGCAACCCGGTACAGCTTTCAAAAGCGAGGCAGAACGAACGGCAGCCCACGCCCGCAGGCTTTAGCGCGTATACGAAAAAGGAGCTTCCTCTGCTGAATACCGCCGACCTTTACGTTTCGCCGGACGGCAGCGACGATAACGACGGCAGTGTTTCGCACCCGCTTGCAACCGTTGAAAAAGCCCGCGATCTTGTGCGGACAATGGATAAAACGGATCAAACCGGTATCACCGTAGCGATCATGGCAGGCGAATACCGTGTGAACGCCCTCACCTTTACAGAGGAGGACGGCGGCTCTGAGGACTGCCCCGTCATATATGCGGCTTACGGGGACGGCGAGGTGATCCTCAACGGCGGCGCGACCATCCCGACCGCCGCGTTCGCTCCCGTAACGGATGAAACCGTCCGGAACCGGCTGGCGCCGGAAGCGAGGGAAAAGATCGTATGCGCCGACCTGTTTTCGCTGGGTGTCGCGAAGGAGGATTACGGACGTCTGAACGCCATCGGATCATACAACACCGCGGATAAGTACACAGACGGCAGGACCGGCGATCTTGCCTGCGAGCTGTTTTTCAACGACGCGCGCTGTACCTTGGCGCGATATCCAAACAACGGCGAATGGCTATATACCGAAAAGGTGGTTAAAACCGGCGAGGGGCGAGAGAGCAATGGCGACGCCACGTGCAACGAACATTGGGACGAGCTTACCGATCCGGCCCCGGACGTTTACGAGGTGAGCAAGGCGCTTGCCGAGCGCATCGGCGGCTGGAAAACGCTGGACGACGTATGGACGTTTGGCTACTGGAAATACGACTGGGCGGATGCCTCTTCCCCGATTGCGGATTTCAACGCCGAAAACCGTCGGCTCACCCCGGCCTACGTGAGCCTTTACGGTACGAAAACCGGCGCGCCTTACTATTTCTATAACGTGCTTGAAGAACTGGACGTCCCCGGCGAATGGTATCTTGACAGGGAAAGCGGAATGCTTTACCTCTGCCCGCCGGGGGACCTTGCCGCCGCTTCCGTTGATCTCTCTCTTTCGGTTTCACCGGTAATCACCGCGGAAAACGCGGATTGGATCACCTTCGACGGTTTCACGGTGAAGGGGACCCGCGGCGACGGGATCGTTATCACCGGCGACAGCAATACCGTAACGCATTGTCTGATCAAAAACGTGGCCGGGAACGCGCTCGTGATGAAGGGTTACGGGAACCTCGCGAGCGAAAACGAGATCACCCACACCGGCAAGGGCGGCATCTCGCTTTCCGGCGGCGACCGCGAAACGCTGACCCCCGGCGGGAACGTCGCGGATAACAACCTGATCCACGATTGGAGCGAAGTGTATCTCACCTATCAGCCCGCCGTATCCCTCGGCGGCGTTGGGAACGTATGCAGCCACAACGAAATCTATAACGCCCCCCACGAGGCGATCACCTATTCCGGCAACAACCATATGATCGAATACAACAATATCCACAACGTCTGCCTGCTTTCGGACGACGCCGGGGCGATCTACGCAGGCAGGAGCTGGGTGATGTACGGCAACGTCATCCGCTATAACGCGGTGTACGATCTCGGTTCAAACGGCCATGAACCCAGCGGTATCTATATGGACGACGCGCTCTCAGGGCAGACGATCTACGGCAATCTGGTGGTGAACGCGCCGGACGTGGGCATTTCGCTGTGCGGCGGCAGGGATCACGACGTGCGGAACAACATCGTGATCATCACGAATCAGGAGCCGTTTACCTATGACCAGCGCGCCAGAGACGGCGCGCTGCACGGCACGTTTTCGCACAGCGGGGCCGACGGCGATATGTGGCGCAGCCTGAGGGAATCCCCATGGCAGACGCCGGTATGGCAAAAGGCCTATCCGCAGATGACGCGCTTTTCGGAGGATTTCGGCAAGCCGGACGACCCCGATTTCGTGCCGAACCCCGCCTGCAGCAAGGTCACGGGCAACCTGACCGTTTGCTATGCGGGCAATCTCGGCAACATCAGCGAGGCGGCAGAGAAATACAGCGATATTTCCGGCAACGCGTGCTACCGGCTGAAGGATATGCAAAAGCTGTTCGTCGATTACAAACACGGCGATTACACACTGCGGTCCGACGCGCCGGTATTTGACGAGATCCCCGGTTTTGAGCAGATCCCGATCGGCGAAATCGGCAGGTATTGAGTTGTGATGGTGCAAAACTATAAGCTGACGGAATACCAATCTGGTCTCAGTAACGAAAGAGTGCCGCAGGGTCATCCGGTGATCGTGGATTGTTCCTGCATGAAGAGATCAGAGGTTCCGATATCACCGGAGCGCAAAATAAGAAGAAAGGCGAACAATAAATACGTTGAGAAAGGGTATTTATGAGAATACAGCAGATAAACGAGGAGGAAAAAGGGCATGATTTATGATCTGACCGCCTGCGGCGTCACGCCGGACGCGGACGCGCCGCAGACAGAAGCGATACAGAAGATTCTGGATCTCTGCAGAGACAACGGAGGGACGGTCGTTTTCCCGAAAGGGACGTATCGCGTTGCCTCCCTGCTGCTTCATTCCAGAACCACCCTCCTGCTCAAAAGCGGTGCCGTGCTGCTGGGAAGCGAGAACTGCGACGATTACGAAGTGTTCGACGTGCCGGCAAAAGTGCATCTGCGCACGGATCAGGAACTGATCCCGCAGTACTTCGGCAACAAAAAAAGAGCGCAATACCGCAGGGCGATGCTTTCGGCCTACGGTGCGCGCCATATTTCGATTATCGGCGAGCCGGGTTCCGTGATCGACGGGCAGAACTGCTTCGACCCGGACGGAGAGGAGCACTACCGTGGCCCGCACGGGATCTTCCTCTCAAACTGTAAAGACGTGGCGCTGAAGGGGTACACCATCCGGCACAGCGGCAATTTCATGCACCAGCTGGACGCCTGTGAGAACGTTTCGATGACGGACGTGACGTGCCTCGGCGGCAGCGACGGGATCCATCTGCACTGCTGCGAAAACGTGGAGATCAACCGCTGCGTCTTCCGCACCGGCGACGACTGTATCGCCGGGATCAACGTCCGGAACCTTCACGTCAATAACTGCGTGCTGAATTCCTCCTGTCAGGCGTTCCGCATCGGCGGCGTCAACATCCTGACGGAGAACTGCCACGTATACGGCCCCGGTTATTATCCCCATCGGGTGACGGTGGTAAGATCGAGAACGGAGATTCTGCCCCGGGAGGCGGGAAGACACAACCTTTACTCGCTGATGATCTTTTTCGCCAGCGAGACCTTCCCGGCGGAAGAACATTCCCACGGGATCGTGTTCCGGAATCTGATCGTGGAACACGCCGATCAGGTGCTGCATTACCGTGCGGATTCCGCGGGGGACCTGCAGTCCGGCGACCGGCTGCGGGAACTGACCTTTGAAAACGTGCGCTTTACCGGACTGAAACACAGCTCCCGCGTGGAAGCCTCCGCGGAAGAACCGCTGACGGTACATCTGCGGGACGTGACCGCCGAATTCGAAACCGGCACAGGCAGTCTGTTCGATCCGGAAAGCCCGAACCTCAGGATCATGACAGACTGAAACCGTATAAGATAAAATTTTATATTGTTTGCCGCAATTC
>CAMVNL010000248.1 GCA_947168785.1 uncultured Clostridia bacterium
GGAAGTCGGAAGTCAATGATCGGCTTTGCCGATCAGGGTCGCTTCGCTCCTCGGTTGGCCGTCTTGCGACGGCCTCATCTTATAGAAAAAAAGAAGCAAAAACACTTTTCTATCGGTTCCTTTTCGTGACTGATTCGTCCAAATGATGCAAGGGACTGACCGGTTCAGGGACTTCCGACTTCCGACTGATGACTTCCGACTCGCCGCACCCACGGCGCGGCTCATTCCGCGTCGATCGTCGAGATCCCCAGCGTGGATTCCTCCAGCACGTCCAGCAGCATACGGACGGTATCCAGCGACGTGAGCATGGCCACGCCCTGCTGGGCGGCGCAGCGGCGGATGGCGGCGCCGTCGCCGTAGTGGACGCCGGAGAGCACCGCTCGGGTATTGACCACATAGCTCACGTACCCCGCCCGGAGGGAATCCAGCACCTCTTCACTGCCCTCGCTGGGCTTGCGGCGGATACGGGTGCGGATGCCGTTGGCCTTCAGCACCTCGCCGGTCAGGGTCGTCGCCTCGATGTTGAAGCCCATCTCGTAAAACCGGCGGATCAGGGGCACCGTCTCGTCCTTGTCCTCGTCGGCCACGCTCACCAGCACTGTGCCGTATTTTTTCAGCGTCACGCCGGAGGCGGTCAGCGCCTTGTAGGCGGCCCGGTGGAGCTTGTCGTCGTAACCGATGGCTTCGCCGGTGGATTTCATCTCCGGGGAGAGGTAGCCGTCCAGCCCGCCAAGCTTTGAGAAGGAGAACGCCGGGACCTTCACGTAATAACGGTCCTTTTCCGGCGGATAGATGGAAAAAATGCCCTGTTCCGGCAGGGTCAGCCCCAGCATCGCCGCCGTGCCGATATCCGCCAGCGGGTACCCCGTGGCCTTTGACAGAAACGGGACCGTGCGGGAGGAACGGGGGTTGACCTCGATGATATACACGTCCTCGTTTTCGTCCACAATGAACTGGATATTGAACAGGCCGATAATGCCGATGCCGAGCCCCAGTTTTTCTGTATATTCCAGAATCTTGCTCTTTACCCGCAGGGACAGGCTGAAGGGCGGATAGACGCTGACGGAATCGCCGGAATGCACGCCGGTGCGTTCCACCAGCTCCATGATGCCGGGCACGAACACGCTTTGCCCGTCGCAGACCGCGTCCACCTCCACTTCCTTCCCCCGGATGTAGTGGTCCACCAGCACCGGCTTGTCCTCGTCGATCTCCACCGCGTTTTTGAGATAGGTCCGCAGGTCCGCTTCCTTGGCCACGATCTGCATGGCCCGGCCGCCCAGTACAAAGCTGGGGCGCACCAGCACGGGGTAGCCGATCTCCCGGGCGGCGGCCACGCCCGCCTCTACGCCGGTCACGGCCCGGCCCTTCGGCTGGGGGATATGGAGCGACAGCAGCAGCTTTTCAAACTGATCCCTGTCCTCCGCCCGCTCGATGGCGGCACAATCCGTGCCGATGAGCTTCACGCCCATGGCGTGCAGCGCCGGGGCCAGGTTGATGGCCGTCTGGCCGCCAAGCGTTGCGATGACGCCCTCCGGCTGCTCCAGCCGGATCACGTTCATCACGTCCTCAATGTAAAGCGGCTCAAAATACAGCTTGTCGGAACAGGTGTAATCCGTGGAGACGGTCTCCGGGTTGTTGTTGATGATGATGGCCTCATATCCCGCCCGGCGGATGGTCTGCACCGCGTGGACGGTGGAATAGTCGAATTCGATGCCTTGCCCGATGCGGATGGGCCCCGCGCCCAGCACCACGATCTTCTTTTTGCCGGAAACCGCCGATTCGTTCTCTTCCTCGTAGGTGGAGTAGAAATAGGGCACGTAGCTTTCAAATTCCGAAGCGCAGGTGTCGATCATCTTGTAGACCGGCGTGATCCCGTTTTGCAGGCGCAGCCCGCAGACCTCCGCCTCCGTCATGCCCCAAAGCCGGGCTACGGCGGCGTCGGAAAAGCCCATCCGTTTGGCTTCGCGCAGTTCTCCCGCATCCCCCACGGCGGCGGACAGCGTTTTCTCTTCCGCAACAATATGAACCAGCTTTTGAATAAAAAATCGGTCGATCGCCGTCGCCGCCGTGATCCTGTCGATACCGACCCCCAGACGGAGGAGCTGCGCCAGCGCGAACACGCGGTCGTCCGTGCCCTCGCCGACGTAGGTCAACAGCTCTTTTTCCGTCATCCCGTCGAACTTGCGCAAATACAGATGGTCCGCGCCGGTTTCCAGCGAGCGGATCCCTTTCAAAAGGCTTTCCTCAAAGGTCCTGCCGACGCTCATCACCTCACCCGTAGCCTTCATCTGGGTGGAGAGGGTGTGATCCGCGTCGGTGAATTTATCAAACGGGAACCGGGGGAGCTTCGTGACCACGTAATCCAGCGCCGGTTCAAAGGCCGCGCAGGTGTTGGCGAGTTTTATCTCCTCCAGCGTCATGCCCACGCCGATCTTGGCCGAGACCCGCGCGATGGGGTAACCGCTGGCTTTGCTGGCCAGCGCCGAGGAGCGGGACACCCGGGGATTGACCTCAATAAGATAATATTGAGAAGAGCGGGGATCCAGCGCGAACTGCACGTTGCAGCCGCCCTCGATGTGCAGCGCGCGGATGATCTTCAAGGCGCTGTCCCGCAGCATCTGGTAGTCTTTATTGGTGAGGGTCTGCGAGGGGCAGACCACGATGGAATCGCCGGTGTGAACGCCCACCGGGTCCATATTCTCCATATTGCAGACGGTGACGGCGGTGTCGTTTCTGTCCCGCATCACCTCATATTCGATCTCCTTGTAGCCCTTCACGCTCTTTTCGATCAGCACCTGCCCCACGGGGGAAAGCTTCAGGCCGTTTTTCAGCAGGGGCAGCAGCTCGTCTTCATTTTTTGCAAAGCCGCCGCCGGTGCCGCCCAGCGTAAAGGCGGGGCGCAGTACCACGGGATAGCCGATTTCTTCCGCGATCCGCGACCCCTCCTCCAGGGAACCGGCCACTTCTGACGGCAGCACCGGCTCGCCCAGGGACCGGCACAGCTCCTTGAACAGCTCCCGGTCCTCCGCTTTTGAGATGGAATCGCTTTTGGTGCCCAGCAGCTCCACGCCGCATTCTTTCAACACACCCTTTTTCTCCAACTGCATGGCCAGGTTCAGCCCGGTCTGCCCGCCGATGCCGGGCAGCAGCGCGTCCGGCCGTTCAAACCGGATGATCCGGGCCAGATATTCCAGCGTCAGCGGCTCCATATAGACCTTGTCCGCCATGGCGGTATCCGTCATGATGGTGGCGGGGTTGGAGTTGCACAGCACCACTTCATACCCCTCCTCTTTCAGGGCCAGGCAGGCCTGGGTGCCGGCGTAGTCGAACTCCGCCGCCTGTCCGATGACGATGGGGCCGGAGCCGATCACCAGTATTTTATGGATATCCGTTCTCTTCGGCACGTCAGTTCCCTTCTTTCATCAGGCGGATAAAATCGTCAAAGAGGTATGCGCTGTCCTGCGGGCCGGGGGCGCTTTCGGGATGGTACTGGACGCCCATCGCCCTGTCTTTTTCGCAGGCGACGCCCTCCACGGTGGAGTCCAGCAGGTTGACGTGGGTCACGGTAAGCGGCGTGGCGGAAAGGCTGCCCGCGTCCACGGCGTAGGAGTGGTTCTGGGAGGTGATCTCGATTTTTCCGGTCCGCAGGTTCTTCACCGGGTGGTTGCCGCCCCGGTGCCCGAATTTCAGCTTGTAGGTTTTCGCGCCGTAGGCCAGCGACAGGATCTGGTGGCCGAGGCAGATGCCGAACACGGGAACCTTTCCAAGCAGCGAGCGGACCGTCTGCACCGTCTCCGGCACGTCCATAGGGTCGCCGGGGCCGTTGGAGAGGAACACCCCGTCGGGCTGCAGCGAAAGGATCGTCTCCGCGCCGGTTTTCCACGGGACTACCGTCACGCGGCAATCCCGCCCGCAGAGGGAGCGGAGAATATTTTTCTTCATGCCGCAGTCCACGGCGACCACGTGATACCGCGCCGTTTCGCCGCCCGCCTGATAGATTTCTTTGCAGCTGACCCGGGAGGCGGCGTCTGTGGGAGGGAAGTAGGCGGCAATGCGGGCGAGGCCCTCTTCCACCGGCGTATCGGCGGCGGTGAGCAGCGCCAGCCGGCTGCCGTGGTCCCGGATGGAACGGTTGAGCCGACGGGTATCCACCCCGGAAATCCCCGCGATACCGAAGCGACGCATCACGCCGCCCAGCGTTTCCACGCTGCGGTAGTGGGAGGGCTGGTCGTTATAGTCCCGCACGATCAGCGCGCCGACGGAGGGGGCGTCGGATTCATAGTCCTCCGCCGCCATGCCGTAGTTTCCGATCAGCGGGTAGGTCATCACCACCGCCTGGTCGGTATAGGAGGGGTCGGACAGGATCTCCTGATACCCCGCCATGGAGGTATTGAA
>CAMVNL010000249.1 GCA_947168785.1 uncultured Clostridia bacterium
CGGGCGAACTCCCAGCAGAATCGGCCGACGCAATACAGCATGGCGGTAACGGGATATTTCATGCCCGCCACAAAAAACTGCGTTTTCTCGATCCTACGGGCGGCGAACAGCACAACCAGCATGGTGGCCACCTCAAAGATCTGCACCGGAAAGACCTTCATCCCCGCCTGGGGGTTGTAGATCCCGTGTTCCCACGCCGCGCCGTAACAGCAGCCCTCCAGCGAGCAGCCGAACTTGGCGCAGGTCAGGATCATAAAAATACCGGGGGTCAGCAGATCCATCTGACGACGGAAATCGTTCTTTTTTCCAGAAAAGAGATTCTGCAGAAGGAACAGCGCCAGCAAAAGCAACGGGCAGAAAATCACCGCGCCGAAAATGGCCACATTGCTGTTGCCCTCCCCCGTGATCTTTTGGGAAAGCGCACTATATATTTTTCCCATCGCTAGGGCGCCCAGCACACCGAACACATAGGTAAACAACGTCAGCACCACAGCGACCGCCTTGCCGACGCGGTAACGCTTGCAATATCTGACGCTGTAAGCCATCATTAGCGCAAACCCCACCGCATACATCATTTTATACAGAATTTCGCTTCCGGGAAAAATAGCGGTTCACCTCTCAGACAGAAAAGATAAATAATTGCATTGTTTTCATCAAAAGGTATTGACAAAAATACGGATAATTTATGATAATAAGAGCAAAGGGGATGAAACCGGACATGAACGATATTGAAAAAAGAATCCGAAGCGGCTTTATCCGGCTGCTGGAAAAGAAAACAATCGAACAGATCACCGTGACGGAGATCTGCGCCGAGGCCGGCGTCAGCAAGCGCAGCTTTTATAATTATTTCTGCGACAAGTTCGACGTGATCATGAAGGTGCAGGCCATTCCGGAACTGGAGGACGAGGAGGCCGAGCTCTCGCTTCACACGCTGGAAAGCTACTTTCGCCACCGCTACCGCTGGCTGCTGGAGCACCGCGGTTTTCTGAAGAATATCAGCCTCTACTTCGGGCAGAATTCCTCGGTGCTCGCCTTCAAGAATTCCGTGGAGGAACTGCTCTGGAAGATCATGCGGCAGGACCACCCGGAAATACAGGAAACGCCTGAGCTTACCTATGCGGTCAAATACTTTGCCTCCGGATATCTGTATTTTGTGATCCGCATCATTCTCACCGATCCCGCCTACAGCGAGGAGTACTTCCAGCGGGAGCGATTCATCGAGGATTACATACCGCCCGTTTTGCTGCAATATCTTCATTACTGATTTTATCATATAAAGACAAGGGGCGCAATTCACGGATCAAATGAACCGTGCATACCGCCGGGATGGCAGAAGTTTCTTTACATTTTGATCACCTTATGCTAAGATGGGCGTAAGGTGATTATTTTTCTTTGGGAGGAATAAGCCATGCTCGCCATACTCCGCAGATTCATTTCCCTCTTTATTACCCTTGAAATGCTCTTCGGCAGCGCCTTTGCCGGGGGCGGGGTCCGCGCGTCAATGCCGGAGAACGCCGCCGGGGAATACGGCGCTCACGTCAACGCCTTTATCGGCACCGGGGGCATTCCGTGGATGTGCGGCATGCTCAGCCCCGCCGCCTGCGTGCCCTTCGGCTGCGTGCGGGTGGGGCCCGACACCTCCGCCGTGGGCGGCGCCAATCAAATCAAGACCAACACCTCCGGCTATTATTATGAGCACCGGCATATCCTCGGCTTCAGCATGAGCCGTCTTTCCGGCACCGGGGCGCGGGATTACGAGATGTTCCGGGTGACGCCCGTCTCCGGGAAGACCGCCGGAAAGCCCGCCGCAATGGCCTTTTCACACAAGGATGAAGTCGCCTCCCCCGGCTATTACGCGGTCTATCTGCCCGGGGCGGCGGCGCTGTGCGAGATGACGGCCTCCTCCCACGCGGCAATACAGCGCTATACCTTCGATACAAAAGAGCAGGCGGGGCTGTACGTTGACGCCGCCTCCGCCGTGGGCGGCAGCAGCGTGATGGACGCCCGGATAGAGGTGGATCCCGACGGAAACAGCCTGACCGCCTACGCCCTGCTGGACGGCACCTTCGCCGGGCGCTACGGCGGCCTGCCCGTCTGGTGCTCCGCCGGGTGGGACGCGCCGCTTGCCGGCGTGAGCGCCCACCCCGCCGGCGGCGTCACGCGGATATACGGCGTCTCCGGCAAGGAGGCCGGTGTGCTGCTGCGCTTTGCGGGCAAGCGGGATCAGACCGTGAACCTGCGCATGGGGATCAGCTTTATCGGCAGCGAAAACGCAAAGGCCAATCTGCTGGCGGAGACAGGCGGCGCGGACTTCGACGCCATCCGTCAGCAGGCCGCGGCCCTTTGGGAGGAGCGCCTCTCCGCCATCCGCATCGACGCGGACGACAGAACCAAGGAGATCTTTTACACCGCCCTTTACCACGCCATGGTGATGCCCACGGATTTCACCGAGGCGGACGGGCAATATCTGGGCTTCGACAAGCAGCCCCACACAGCGGAGGGCTTCACCTACCGCACGGATATGTCCCTGTGGGACACCTGCCGCTGCGTCCACTCACTCTATACGCTGATCGCGCCGGACGTGCAGAACGACTGTCTGCAAAGCCTGCTGGCCATGGCGGAGCAGGGCGGCACCCTGCCCCGCTGGCCCATGGGGGCGGGCTATTCCGGCTCCATGTTCGGAAACCCCGCCAATATCGTCTTTGCCGAAAGCTATCTGAAAGGGCTGGCTTTCGACGCGAAGGCGGCCTATGAATGGATGAAAAAATCCTCCGACGGGGCTTACCACGGCCGGGTGGAACGGGACGACGCGGCGCTGTATGAGCAGTACGGCTATGTGCCGGACGATCTGGCCCGGCGCTATTCCGTCAGCGAAACCCTGGAATACGCCTGGGAGGACGCGGCCACGGCGGCGCTGGCCGAAGCGCTGGGTCATACGGAAGAGGCCGCCCTCTATACCGCCCGGGCCGCCAGTTACAAGAACCTCTGGGATCCGCAGACAAAATACTTCCGCCCGAAGAACAGCGACGGCAGCTGGGGGGCGGTACACCCGTGGCACTCCTCCTTCTACGACGATATCTTCGGCACCGCCCTTTCCAAGGCCTATTGCGAGGGCAGCGCCCGCCACTGGCGGTGGTTCGCGCCCCAGGACCCGGAGGGGCTGATCGGCCTGTTCGGCGGGAATGAGACTTTCGTGAAGGAGTTGAACGACTTTATGGAGGACGCCGCCTGCGTCAGCCCCGCCATCGACCCCGGCACCGGCTATTGGATCGGCAACCAGCACGACATTCAGACCCCTTACCTCTTCAACGACGCGGGACGGCCGGACCTGACCCAGAAATGGGTGCGCTGGACGCTGCAAAACCGGTTCAGCGACGCGGTGGACGGGCTGGACGGCAACGACGACGGCGGCACCATCAGCAGCTGGTACGTGTTTTCCGCTCTGGGCTTCTACCCCATCGCCGGCACGGACCGCTACTGGATCGGCTCCCCCTGCGTGGACGGCGCGACGGTCGCCCTGCCGGAGGGAAAGACCCTGACCGTGACCGTGCGCAACCAGTCGGAGAAAAACGTCTACGTCGCCCCGGTGACCTTCAACGGAGAACAACTGGAAACGCCCTGCCTGACCCACGCGCAGCTTGCGCAGGGCGGCGAGCTGGCGTTTACCATGACGGATAAAACGAAATGACATTCTTTCAAGTGATTATGTCTAAATTTTTACAATATAATTATGAATTGTGCTGATTGACTGATTTTTATTTCTCTGATATAATGATATTTGTTAAATAAGAATTATCATGGAGGTCGATCCCATGAGTCTGTTTTCAAAACTGCTGAACGGCGCAGGCGGCGACAAATCCCCGCTGGACATGCTGAAAAACGCCGCGGAGACCGTGCTGAACGAGGCGGAAAAAGCCGCGGAAAACGCACGGAAAGCGCAGCAGGCGTCCCCCGCCCCAACAGCGCCGCAGCACGGCAGCCAGGGCAGCCGGAGCGGCGGCTGGTACGATACGATACCGGCCGAAGAAAATCAGTACAACTTCAACGGCACCTATCTCCAGTATTTCGACAAGCTGTTCCGGGAGGAATTCCCCGGATACGAGATCCGGCAGGAGCCGGGGCGCGACGCCCGTTCCCCGCTGTTCGTCTTTTACCGGGACGGGGGCAAGCGCCTGGTGGTGGAGCTGAAAAGCGAGCGCAGCAGCGCCCAGGCCATCCGCCGCCGGTGTGAAGCGGAGGGAACGCCCTATCTGCGCTTTTACTATGACCACGAAGGCTGGTGGAACACCCGCTCTTACGTGAGGGACCGCGTGAACAACGCGCTGCCCGTTTATTAATGCGGCAATTAAATGGTTGAAAAAAGAAAGATTGTGCTGCCGCATTA
>CAMVNL010000250.1 GCA_947168785.1 uncultured Clostridia bacterium
GGTCTTGCGCTGGATGCGGCGGATCTCTTCCCGGGTTTGCAGCCGCAGCCGGGCGTCCAGATTGCTGAGGGGCTCGTCCAGCAGCAGGACCCGGGGCGTTTTGACCAGCGCCCGGGCAATGGCCACCCGCTGCTGCTGGCCGCCGCTCATTTCAGAGGGCTTGCGGTCCATGAGCCGCTCGATCTGCACCAGCGACGCGGCCTCCTCCACCCGCTTGTTCATTTCTTCTTTCGACAGCTTCTTGTCCCCCCTGAGGTTCTGCAGCGGGAACAG
The DNA here is from genome assembly GCA_947168785.1 of uncultured Clostridia bacterium. GTDB lineage: Bacteria > Bacillota > Clostridia > Oscillospirales > Acutalibacteraceae > RUG806. The sequence goes on from CAMVNL010000250.1 coordinate 274, forward strand.
GATGTTCTGCCGCACTGTCAGGTGGGGGTAGAGGGCGTAGTTCTGGAACACCAGTCCCACGCCGCGCTTTTCGGGCGGCAGGTCGGTCACGTCCTCGTCGCCGAAAAAGAGCCTGCCCCTGGTGGGTTCGATCAGGCCGCTGATGAGGTTCAGCGCCGTGCTTTTTCCGCAGCCGGAGGGGCCCAGCAGCCCTACCAGCGTGCCGTCGGGGATCTCAAAGTCGAAACCCGCCACCGCCGTCACGGGGTCGCCCCCTTTTTTGCGGCTGGGGTAGATTTTTGTCAGGTCCTGAAATACGATCTTCATTCACGTCACCTCTTAATTTAATATATTAAGGCATTAAAGCGGCGTAGTCAATCTTTTTTTGCGCCTTCCGGGAACGTCCGGCGAAAAAAAATGACCTCCGGGGCGGTGCCTTCCGTAAGGAAGTGCGCCAACGAAATCCGTTCTGCCGAACGGGTGAAATCGCCGGCGGCGGTGAAATCCCTTCGGGGTGAAATCCGCCTGAAGGCGGACGAACGGATTTCATTTCACCCGAGGACGAAGACCGAGGATTTCACCAACGGCATCTGTCGTTGATTTCACCGGGAGAGAAGCGACCGATTTCACTTTTTACCATCCGAAAGTATATAACCCACTATGACACTTTCAAATCCTGAAAACTGTCAAGTGGGTTGTTTTTTCTTCCTTGCGTCGGGTCTCCCGGATGGCCCGTCTTTTTTTTGAAAAACGGCTTGAAAAAGCGGCGGTTACGTGATAAAATATGGAAGAAATAAAAAAATACGGTTTGAAAAGTTGTCAGCTGAGTAAATGAAAAGGAGATCCGGTTCGAATCCGGAGCAACCGCCATTCCTGTATTTGCCGACGGGCCTTGCCCGGGATTGCCGTTTTGCGCGGCGGTTCCGCCGGGGCGTCCGTCCGCATTAGTCAGACCCTGCCGTATTTTTTATATCGGTCACTGTTACCTTTTGGCGAGGAGAGTGCAGCCGGCAGCCGCTTTTGCGCGGCGCTGACTGCGCTTTTTTTATTTCATCGGCAACTGCCCGTTCCCCATGAAATAAGAAGCTTTTGCCGGAAGGGGACGCGGACCCTGCTTTTTCCGCGGAAGGAGGCGAAGGAGTTGAGAGGAAAAGCGCGTGCGCTGCCGGGCGTGGGCGGCGCGGAGATCCGTTTTATTACGATTGTTCCACCGACACATCATCACACAGAAAGGAAAGGATTGTATGAAAACAAATCTCAGAAAGAGTATCGCGCTGCTGCTGACGCTTTTGCTGCTCGCCGCCTGCCTGCCGTTGCCTTCGGCCTTTGCGGCTGACCCGGTCCATATCGCCGACGCGGACGCGTTTCTCGCGTTTGTGGGCGGGGACGCTGCCGCCGACGCGGTGCTGGACGCGGATATCGACCTGGGCGAGTGGACCACCGCCTTTACCGACGGCTACTCCGGTACCTTCGACGGCAACGGCCACAGCGTCACCTACACCAAGACCAACCCCACCGGGAATTTCCACTCCCTGTTCAAGATCCTGAACGAGGGCGGTGAGATCAAAAACCTGACGGTCAAAGGCGCCATGACCTTCACCGCCGCCAGAACCTACAACGCCCCCTTCGTCTATGAGAACCACGGCGTCATCCGGGATTGCGTCAACGAGATGACCATCACCCACACCGGCACGAAAAACTGCCAGTACGCCGCCGGTATCACGGCGAAGAACTTCGGCGCCGTCGAAAACTGCGTGAACAACGCGGCGATCACCGTGCGCAACTACGCGGGCGGCATCGTTGCCCAAAACATGGGCGGCAGCGTGCTGAACTGTACCAACAACGGCGCCATCACCGCCACCAACGTTGCGGGCTACGCGGGCGGTATTGTGGCCGCGATCGGCGCGGCTTCTTCTGCCGACGTGAACCTGATCGAAAACTGTGTCAACGCCGGCGACGTGACCGGCGGCAGCGGCGATTACGGCTTTGCGGGCGGCGTGATCGGGCAGATCAACATCGCCTCCAGCTATGCCACCTATCAGTCAATGCCATCCATTACGGTCAAGGGCTGCTCCTCCACGGGGACCCTTTCCGCCGGCGGCGGCACGGACGAATTCGTGGCCAAGAACAACAACCCCGATAACTCCACCCTGACCATTGAAGCCGGCGTGCCCGCTCATGAGCACACCTACGGCGAGGGCGTGCAGACGAAGGACCCCACCTGCGTGGAGGCGGGGGAAATGACCTACACCTGCACCACCTGCGACGAGGGCGCGGAGGGCCACACCAAGACCGAGCCCATTCCCGCCACCGGCGTGCACACCCCCGGCGAGTGGATCGCCGAGACCGTTGACGGCGAGGAGCTGCTGGTGAAGCGCTGCACGGTCTGCCATGAAATCACGGCGAAGAAATCCGCCGCTGCCGCCGCCACGCTGGAAAGCGCGGTGCAGTCTTTGAAGGACGCCTTCTTCCGTCTGGACCCCGTCTACGGCCGGGATACCAACGTCTGCGCCATGCTCTCCGACGAGCTTGTCAGCCTCGGCTATGAGAATATCGCGGTGACGGTGGCCTCCGCCGACAACCCCGCTGACGGTTCCGCCGCCATCGCGGACAACGGCGATATCTCCTATTTCTATTCCGATCCCTCCGGCAGCCGCTTCCTGTGGTTCGCCTCCATCCCCGTGACCTTCACCCTGACGCTGGAGGATGCGGACCTTACCTATGAGAAAAACGCCGTGGTCAAGTGGGACGCGGACCGGGCGCGGCAGGCCATCGTGGACCAGGTGGCCGCCAAGGTGACCGAAGAGACCATCAAGGGCGAAAACGAATCCCTCTCCGCCGTGACGCAGGAGCTGACGCTCTATAAGGCCGTCAAGGACGAAGCTGGCGACGATATCCTCTGGTCCCTGATCTCCTGGGAGAGCTCCGACCCCGGCGTGATCGCCGTCGACGACTCCGTGCAGGGCTCCGCCGATACGCTGTTCGCTCCCTATCAGGGCGTCGTCAGGCGCGCCGTGGAGGACAAGCAGGTGACCCTCACCGCCACCTTCAGCTTCCAGCGCACCTCCTATGACGAGGCCCCCATCACCTTCGAAAAGTCCTTTGACGTGACCGTCAAGGGCATGGGCGATGAGATCGTCGCCGAGATGCAGCGCCAGCTGGACGACAACTATCTGGCCGAAAAGCTCACCTACATCGGCACGAAGGAGCCTGTGGATCCCGACCACGTGACCAGCGGCATTGAAAACAGCGGGGATTACACCTTTACCGTGTCGTCTGACAACGACGCCGCCCGGGTGAACGTCGCCCGCCTCAACGTGATCCGTCCGCTGCCCGGCGAAGCGCCCCAGACCGTGAACCTCACCGTCACCATGAAGCACCGGCGTTACGATTTCAGCGTGTCCAAGGAGATCACGCTTACCATCGAGCCCCTCACCGAGGAGGAGATCGCCGACCGCACCGCGTTTATGGAGCAGGTGAAGGCAGAACTGTTTGAGGGCGTCAACAACGGCGCCAATGAAAGCGCCGACGCCGTCACGGAAAACCTGTCCCCCTTCATGGAGGCCGTGCCGGACGGCGAGGGTGGAATCCGCTGGGTCCGCGCTTACAGTGAGACCACCGATACCGGCGTTGTGGCTGTCAGCATCGACCCCACCCACCCCTCCGAGCAGTGGGATAAGTTCCGCTCCTCCGACCCGAAGGTGATCTCCCATGAGACGCTGTTCGTGACCCCCGCCAAGGAGAACACGGAGGTGACGCTGACCGTCTGCCTGTCCGACGCGCGCCTGGCCCGCTACGCGGAGCTGTACCCCGATCACGAGGCGCTGGCGGGCCTGTCCCGGCAGGTCGTGGAGCTGAAGCTCACCGTACCCGGTACCGATCCCAGCCCGGAAAATCCCGCGCAGGACGCCCCGGCGCAGGAAAGCGACCTTTGCCCCCTGTGCGGCAAAGCGCACACCGGCGTGTTCGGCAAGATCATCGCCTTCTTCCATCAGCTGATCCTGCGGTTGAAAGCGCTGTTTAATACGGTTTGCTGACGGACGATAAATGATTAACGGATCCCCGGACGGACGACGTTCAGGGGTCCGGTTTTTTGATAAAGGGGGATTTGTCGGGGCAAAACCGCCG
>CAMVNL010000251.1 GCA_947168785.1 uncultured Clostridia bacterium
ACGATGGCGTCATAGGCCATTTCGCCCACCTGAAGGGGCGCGGAGCCGGTTTCGCACAGGGAGGGAAGCAGCGATTCGGAGATGAAGTTGAAGTCCACGCTGCCCCGCAGCAGCCACTCCGTCAGGTCGTGGAAGCGCTCGTCCAGGCTTTCCCGCAGCAGGGCGGATTTGTCGTTGGGGCCCCAGTGGAGCCAGAAGCTTTCGATGGGATGGATGACGCCTACCTTTACCACGGGCTTGCCGCGGGCCATCGCGGTGTTCACCCGGGCGAAGTGGTCCTCCACCAGATGATATTTTTTGTACCACGGGGACTGGTAGTGGATGGAGGCGGGGTAGTCGCGCTTGGCCTCGCCCCCCATGGCGTACCAGGAGAGGTGGGGCACCCGCACGGTGACGCCCAGCGCCGCCTGCCAGTCGCCCTGGTGCTTGTAGGTGCGGAAATCGCAGTCCCAGCCCGTCACGCCGTAGAGCTCGGAGAGCATGCCCTCATAGCCGAACTGATGGGCGGCGGACTGCGCCTGCTTGGCGGTGGTGAACTCGTGGCGGTTGCACAGCAGGTCGATGCCCGGCAGGTCGAAGCCCCGGTAGCTGCGCATGGCCTCGCCCAGCGCAGCGCACTGGCTGTGTAGGGTGGGCTCCTCCATCATGTGGCCGGTGAGGGCGATGTGGTGTTCCCGGCACCAGCCGCCGATGGTGTCCGCAAAGGAGCGGGCGAACAGCTCCGCAATGAAGTCGTGGTAGCGGTAGCGGGCAAGGGAGGGGGCGGAGCCGGGCAGGTCCCAGAACAGCTCCGGCAGCGTGGCGAAGATATCCTCGCCGGTGTATTCTTTATAAAGCTCGGGCACCTTGTCGGTCCAGGGCATCATGATATCCATCTGGTCGAAGGAGTTGTTCAGCACCTTCTTGCGGGTGAACTGGGGCTCGTCGGTGAAGATGGAGGGTACGGTTTCGTCAAAGGCGTCGCCCACCGCCTCGGCGTAGCGCTCGTGGGTCACCTCAATGAACTTCTCGATGGCTTCTTTGCTCAATGTATCCGCGTAGGTCTGGCCGTTGTACCAGCTGGAAGGCGTATGGATTTCCAGCAGGGCGTACCACTTCACGCCCTTTGCCTCCTCATCCTCGCCGATGCGCCGGTAGGAGGCCAGATACCCTTTGTCGTCCAGCGTCACGTCATAGCAGGCCATCACCGTTCCCCTGCCGCTTCTGCCGCCCTCTGAGCGGGAATCGTTGGGGTGGTAGTTCTCCGCCTCCTTAAAGGGGGTGAACAGCAGGCAGCGGGCCCGGTAGCGCTCGTCCTTTGTCACGAGGCCGCCCGCCGCGCCGCTGGGCCAGCGGTCTTCGTCGTAGAGATATGCCAGCATTTCTTCGGACCTGGCCTTATTGACGCAGTCCTTTACCAGCTGCATGTATTCGTCGCTGAGGTATTGGTTTTTCAGGCCGGTCCGCACGTGCATGTGGAAGCCGCCGAGACCCATCTCCTTGAACACCTCGATCTGGCGCTCCAGTTCTTCTTTTGTCAAGTAATTGTTCCATGCCCAGAAGGGCGTGCCGCGGTATTCGCCGGTCGGGTTTTTGAACAGCCCGTCGGCAAGCGTTTTTTCTGCGTTCTTTTTGTAAAGCAAAATATCATTTCCCCTTTTCTTGAAGATAAATTGGCAGTTTGTCGAGCAAAGCTCGACGAGTGGGAAGTCGTCAGTCGGAAGTCGGAAGTCAATGATCGGCTTTGCCGATCAGGGTCGCTTCGCTCCTCGGTGGGCCGTCTGACGACGGCTGATTCTATTGATACCAAGAAGGAAGAGTCTTTTTTCTCGTGACTGATTCGTAAAATGCAATAACGAACGGACCGGTCCCGGGACTTCCGACTGATGACTTCCGACTGGATGCGAAGCATCCCTACAAATCCCACTGTGTAACTTTCATGTTTGACGTTCCCGTCACGTCCATTTTAACATAATTGTAAAAAAATACAATCACTTATTGATTTTTTTTGAAAAACATGCCATAATGAACACAGTATTTTTGAAAGGGGAATCATAAATGAAATCTTTGAAAAAAGCATTATCGTTATTGCTGTGCGCCGCATTGCTGCTGAGCGCGGGAATGGTCTGCGTCTGGGCGGACGACGTCACACCCACGGACGCGCAGCCCGAAGCGCCGGCTGCCGCCGCTGCCGAGGGCACGTTTACCTTCCTGAACTACAATGTGGCGGGGCTGCCCTCGCTGAACGCCTCCTCCGCCAAGGCTGCCCGGCAGAAGGTGCTGGGGCAGAAGGTGGGCGCGGACGGTTACGACATCGTGGCCGTGCAGGAGGATTTCGGCTATGACGCAGATTTTGCCGCCGGTCTCAATATGCCCTACCGCACCTTCGGCCAGTCGAACGTGGTCACCGGCGACGGGCTGAACGTGTTCTCGAAGACCCCCGTTTATAACGAGGCGCGGGAGACCTGGAACAAAAAGGGCGGCATGCTGTGGGAAGGCGATATCGTCTCCCAGAAGGGCGTGATGCTGGCCGTGGTGGAGCTGGCGCCCGGCGTGTACGTGGACGTGTACAACCTGCACGCGGACGCCTTCGGCGGACAGGAATCCGTTGAGGCCCGTCACGACAACTTTATCCAGACCATGAACTTCATCAACAGCCACAGCAAGGACCACGCGGTCATCGTCACCGGCGATTTCAACAGCGCCTTCCATTTCGGCGCGGAGGGCAAGGATTTTTACAACATTTTCGTTGAGCAGCTGGGCATGCGCGACGTGTGGGTGGAGCTGGTCAACGGCGGCAGCTATACCGATTTCTCCGGTTATTCCGGCAGCTATTGGGGCCGCTGGGACAGCGTGGAGTGCATCCTCTACCGCAGCAGCGATACCCTGACCCTGACCCCCACCTCCCACGAATATATCAATTATAAGGATGATAACGGCAGCGCCCTGTCGGATCACTCCTCCGCGGCGGCTACCTTCGCCTATACCGCCTCTGCGCTTTCCTCTTCCGAAGGCCTGACCCCCGCTAAAAAACAGGGTCTGTCCTTTATCAAGATCATGCAGGTGGTCTTCGCCGATCTGAAGTACGTCTTCTCACATTTTGACGAGCTGACCGCCATGCTCAAGTACATGAACGACGAAGAATATCTCTACACCCACTATTCCAGATAATCGCGGCTGACAGCGCGGGGAATCCCCGCCGCCGGTCCCGATACGGTAAGGACCCGTGAACCGGATGGTTCACGGGTCCTTTTGCCGTTGAAAACAGAGTATGGAAAAACTCTTTTGTGCCGCGATCTGTCGGTGAGTCGCTTCCCGTCCCCTGCATTTTCCACGGCGGACGAGGGGCTCTTGCAACCGCGCGTCAATTTCAAAACGTCATGCCGTCAACCGCAAAGCCGCGCGGTCAGGGCGGCGAGCGTTTCTTCCGTCATACCGGCCTTCAGCAGATAGGTTCTGGCCGCGTCCTCCAGATCTGTCGCCGCAAGGTCCGCCTCTTCGCTGCCGACCATGCTGCGGATCATGGGGTCCAGCACGTTTTCCACGATCACGGTATAGCGCGCGCCGTCGTCGGTCTGATTGATCCCGTAGTAATTGTCATAGGTGATCATATAGTCCGCCGCGATCTCATCGTAGGTCGCGCCGCACAGCGCCTCCAGTAGCATGCAGACAAAGCCGGTCCGGTCTTTGCCCTCTGTGCAGTGGACCAGATACGGGCCGCCGTGTTCCGCCATGGCGGTCAGCCCCCGCACGATCTTTTCCGCAAACTCGGCGGAACCGAAATTCATGTTCAGCGCCAGCGGGATCACGTTCCCTTCCCGGTAGAGGTCAAGGAAGTAATCGCAGGCGAAGTCCTCCGCGGCGATATACTTTTCGATTTTTTCCTCATTGTCGGCCAGGTCGACGATATACCGCACGCCCACCTCTTTCATCAGCCCGTTGACGAAGGGGGCGCGTTTGTGCTGGTCGTCGCAGGGGGAGGCGGAGCGGTAGAGGGTAACCGGCAGAATTCGCCCTGCCTTGACGCTTCTGAAATTCGCAAAGACCGCGTCGTCCTGGTAGTCCGCCCGCTCGTCCGTATAATGGATGTCCCGCGCGGACTGGATATCGACGAAAGCGCCGCGCCGGTCCAGCGTGACGGTGGCCGTGTCGCTTTCCGAAAGGCCCGCCACCGTCCACAGATCGTCGCCGTTGTTGATGGCGGCCTTGATATAGTCGTACCCGGGGTAGGCGATCAGCAGCGGCCGGCCGTTGGGCGTATAATAGCCGTTGTAATAGGGGAGCCCCTCCAGGCGGTAGCCGTTGGAAAAGGCCACCGTGACGCTGTCGCCGTATTCAAAACCGAGGGCGTTGAAATCGTCGATGGTCATTTTGATATACACGCCGCCGAAT
>CAMVNL010000252.1 GCA_947168785.1 uncultured Clostridia bacterium
CGTTTCATTCTCAGATGTTACAGTGCCGTAGCACGCAGCCTCAGCTGCGTTTCATTCTCAGATGTTACAGTGCCGTAGCACGCAGCCTCAGCTGCGTTTCATCCTCAAATGTTACAGTACCGTAGCACGGCGCCTTGCGCCGTTAAATCGGAATCGCGCTGCGTTTTTTCCCGATCTGTCTCTTTTTTGCATAACAAAAACGCCCGGATCGCTCCGGGCGTTTCGTTTATTGAACGTGTTTTTGTTCAGCTTTCGGCAGCCGCCGAAACATACAGCTTGTTGATGTTCTTCAGCACGCTCTTGCAGGCGAAGTTGTAGAACGCCTTCTCCGTGGTGATATCGCCGATCTCTTCCTTCACCGCGTCGGTGTTGGAGGCCACCACGTCGTTGCCGAGGGCGGTACGGATTTCGGACTTCCAGGCGGGTTCGTCGGCTCTGGAAACGAAATACATCACGTGCCAGCCGTAGTTGGTCATCACAATGCCGGTGTCGCCGGGCTGACGGGAAGCGTCGTAGACCCAGGTCTCGAAGGGCTCCACCATCTGGCCTTTTTCAATGTTCTCATACAGGCCGCCGCCTCCGTTGGTCGCTTCTTCGCCCACGGAACCGGTGTCGGCGCTGTACTGCTCGGCCAGCGCGGCAAACGCGTCTTCGGTCTTTTCGCCGTTCTCATACAGCTCAAGGATATCCTTTGCCTGCTCATAGGCCTTCAGCACGACCTCTGCGGAATAAGCGGTGCCCTCGTTGGAAACCTTCGTGCCGTCGGAAGCGTCAACCGTTTTAACGGTGGTGTCGTCAAGATCGGCGGCGTCGGTGGCGGTGGCTTCCCCGTCGGCGGCCTGGGATTCCAGTTCGGACTTCACGCTGTCAAAGGAGATCAGGATATGTCTGGCGGAAACCAGCTGATCCTCGCTTCTGTAAGCGGGCTTGATCAGATAGATCACGTACTGATATTCGTCGGAGGTAAAGGTCCGCTTGTCGCCCACGGCGCGGCCTGCGTCAAACAGCCAGTCGGCCAGATCGCTGCTGATGTTGGAGGAGACGATGGATTTTTTCAGGCCCTTGACAAGGGAAGCGGTCTCGCTCTCAAAGGTCTCTCTGTCGCCCTCGTCGCAATACTCCTTCGCCAGCTCGATGAAGGAGGCTTCGTCGGTGATGCGGTTCAGCATCTCTTCGGACTTTGCGACCACGTCCGCCGTCGCGTCGGCCGCGTCGGTGGCGGTGGCGTCGGCCTTCGGCAGGGACATGCCCAGCAGGCGGATATCCACCAGCTGATAGGCGGTGGGATCCTCCGCGTACTTCGCTTCGATCTCTTCGTCGGAAATGGCGCTCAGAATGCCGTCCGTCTCATCGGAAGTGTACTGGGAGACAAGGAACTGCTCCTCCAGCAGCGAGCGGAACTTCTTCACGTTCAGCCCCTTACCGTAGAGAACGCTGATGTAGCGGGAGGCGGAATAGCCGTACTGCTTCGCATAGCTTTCCAGCTCGGAGATCGTGCTGTCGATCTCGCTCTTGCTCTCGTCGGAAAGCGTCATGCCGTCGGCCTTGGCCTTGGCAAGATAATAGTTGGAGGTTTCCAGATTTTCCTTGACCTTATCGCGGAACAGCTCGTCATAAGTGATGGTGTTGCCGTCCTCGTCGGTCGTGGTCTGTGAAGCGGGATCCTTGGAGGAATCGTAAAGGGCGATCCCCAGGGAGTTCTGCGAGTTCGCATAGGTCTGGAAGACCGTGGTATAGTAATAGCTGTATTCTGCCACGCTGTAGGTTCTGTCGCCCACCTTCAGCGCGGGCATTACCTTCTGCGGTACGCCGAACTGATACAGACCGAAGCAGCACAGCGCCAGCACAAGGGCAATGCAGACCGCATATACGATGATGCTGACGACCTTCGTGGAGTCGCCGCCCTTTTTGCGGGTCTTGGCGGCCTTTGCCAGTCTCTTCTTCCGTTCCAGACGGTAGTCGTTTGCTTTTTCTTCGTTTTTAGCCATGATAAAGCACCTTTCAATTTCAAATTCAGGTGGATCATACACCACACATCGAACTATTATATAATATAATAAAAAAAAGTACAAGTAAATTTTAAAAATATTTTTGACAATATTGACATTTATTTTCCTGTTTTGGTATAGTATAATCAACGTAACAAAAAAGGAGCGTGATTCCCATGCTTTTTGCGATCGACATCGGAAATACCAATCTGACGATCGGACTTTACGATGCGCAGAAGCTGATATTCCTGGCGCGGCTGGCGACGGATACCCGTCGTACCGCCGAGCAATACGCGCTGGAGCTGAACCAGATTGCGGCGCTGGATAAAAAATCCATGTCCTCCGTCACCGGGGCGATTATCAGCTCCGTGGTGCCGGAGCTGACGGGCGTGCTCAAGCGGGCGGTGTTCCTGCTGACGGGCATCGTTCCCTCCGTGCTGGGGCCGGGTCTCAAAAGCGGCCTCAACATCAAGATCGACAACCCCGCCCAGCTGGGGGCCGATCTGGTGGCAGGCGCGGTGGCGGCGGTGAACCGCTATGCGCTGCCCTGCCTGATTATGGACCTGGGCACGGCCACCAAGATCAGCGTGCTGGACGAACAGGGGAACTACCGCGGCTGCACCATCTCCGCCGGCGTTTCCCTGTCCCTGAACGCGTTGGCAGACTCCGCCGCGCAGCTTCCCACCGTCAATCTGGACGTGGAAAACTGTCCCGCCTACGGCACCAACACGGTGACCAGTATGCAGGCGGGCATCATCCTCGGCACCGCCTCTATGCTGGACGGCCTCTGCGACCGCATCGAAGAAAGCCTCGGCACCCCGGTCAAAACCGTTGTGGCCACCGGCGGCCTTGCGGGGGAGATCACCAAGCACTGCAAGCGCAAGCCCGTCTATGAGCCCAATCTGGTGCTGGACGGCCTGCGGATCGTCTATGAAAAGAATCAGAGGCAGTAGGCAATAGGCAGAACGGCACTTTGCGCCGTAAAAAAGGACGGTAATGACGTCGTCCGATTTCATCAGGATTCATGGCCGAAAGGCCGTGCAATACATTATATTGCGCCGTATCGCCGGAGGGCGAGCGGCAGCAAGGAGGCAATTATGTCAGACTCAGCAACCAAAAAGAACTGGACGTTCACATTGACCGCGACCGCGATGCTCACGGCAATGATCGTCGTCATGGCGTTTACACCCATCGGGTATATCCGGGTGTTTGCGCTGTCCATCACACTCATTATCGTCCCCGTCATCATCGGGGCCATCACCTGCGGACCTGCTGTCGGCGCCTTTCTCGGCTTCGTCTTCGGCTGCACCAGCTTTGCCCAGTGCTTTATGGGCGACGCCCTCGGCGCGATCCTTATCAGCGTCAGCCCCGTGGGCACCTTTGTCAACTGCGTCGTTACCCGCACGCTGGTAGGTTTTCTCTGCGGCCTGATTTTCCGGGCCGTGCGCAAAACGGGGAAGTGGAGCTACGCCATCGCCGGCGCCTCCGGCGCGCTGCTCAACACCATTCTGTTCCTTGGGTGCCTCATGCTGATTTTCGGCCGTGTGAAATTCTCGGCTGCTCAGGCGGAAACCCTCGGCGGGCTTGACAGCGTCATGTCTACCATTATCGCCATTGCGGCGGGCGTCAACTGCCCCATTGAGATCGCGGTCTGCGCCATCTTCGGTTCCGCCATCGGCGGCGCCGTCAACGCGGCCATGAAGCGGTTCCGCAGGCAATAAGCAATAGGGTAGCACGGCGCCTTGCGCCGTTTAACAGTCAGAAGTCGAAAAGACGGACGACAATAGGCAACAGGACTGGATCTGAAGGCCGATTCCTGCCGGTCATGCTTACGGCCCATCCGAAAAACCAACAAAAAAACGGCACAGGGAGAACCGACGTTCTTCTCTGTGCCGTTTTAATATTGACCGTTAACCGTAAGCCATTTGAAAAAACGATTGCCTATTGCCTGAATTACTGCCTATTGCCTGAATTATTGCCTATTGCCCTGCAACGATTTCAGCTCGTCCATAAAGGACTGGATGTCTTTGAAGTCACGATAGACGGAGGCGAACCGCACGTAGGCGATCTCGTCGATATCCTTCAGCTTGCTCAGGGCCATTTCGCCGATCTCCACCGAGGTGACCTCCCGTTCCAGCGAGTTCTGCAGCTGGCTTTCGATCTCGTCGATGGCGTTTTCCAGCTTGTCAAGGCTGACCGGGCGCTTCTCACAGGCGCGCAACATGCCGCTGAGCAGCTTGTTGCGGTCGAACACCTGGCGGGACTTGTCCCGTTTGATGATGATCACCGGCTGGGTTTCGATGATCTCATAGGTGGTAAAGCGCTTGCCGCACTGGATGCACTCGCGCCGCCTGCGGATGCTC
>CAMVNL010000253.1 GCA_947168785.1 uncultured Clostridia bacterium
ATGCGATTCCGACATCTGCCGCAGGCAGATGCCTATCGCCGCAAAGCGGCGATGATATATTGTTTGTGATAAACCCCGCCTGCGGCGGTGCGGCTCACTGAGCCGCGCTACGATGTTTGCGTCTGCTCGGCTGGCCCCAATTGTCCGGTCTTATGATTAGCTTGCACGCTGTTCCATTTCCAGAAGCTTTTCTTTCCGCTCCACGCCCCCGGCATACCCGGTGAGGCTGCCGTCCGCGCCTACGACCCTGTGACAGGGGACGATCAGCGAGATGGGGTTATGGCCCACCGCGCCGCCCACGGCCCGGGCGGAGACGAAACGTCCGGTTTTGCGCGCGATCTGCGCGGCAATTTCGCCGTAGGTTGTTGTTTTGCCGTAGGGGATCGTCAGCAGAACCTTCCAAACGGCTTTGCGGAAGTCCGTCCCCCGCAGACGCAGGGGCGGGGTGAAGCCGGGGTCCTTTCCGGTGAAATACGCATCCAGCCAGCGCCGCGTCTCGTCAAAGACAGGCAGGTCCTTTTCCCTGTGCTCTGCGGCAAGGGTGGAGCCCTCATATTTCTGACCCGCGAACCACAGCCCCGTCAGCGCTTCGCCGTCGCTTGCCAGGATGATGTTTCCAAAAAGAGAAGAATAGTGATTGATATAATCTATTGATCGGTTTTCTTTCATAATACGCGATCTGGCCCGGTCAAAAACAACCTGCGAACAATAACGAACCTCGCATGAAAGCGCGACACGGTCCGCTTTCAGCAATTTCGATTCAATACCGCCATGAGATAATTGTTCTTGCAGCAGCATATTACACCCCTGTACCGTCAAAATCCGGCGTGTATTCGCTTTGGGCGGAGGACAGCTCCTGCACGTAGCCGTTTTCCCACCCGCACAGGTACAGATAATCCACCGCCCGGTCATATTCCTCTTTCGTCAGGCGGCGGTTCAGCTCCGGGAAGGGCAGCGGTTCCTCCGGCGGGGTGTACTGGCTCATCAGGCTGAACAGCACGTTGTCGTCGGTGTATTCATCCGTGATCCGGTCGATCACGTCCAGCGTGTTGTCGGTATGCCCGGGCAGGACCAGATGGCGGATCAGCACGCCGGAAAGCAGCATGCCGTCCTCGTCCATCTGCCAGTCGCCCCGCTGGCGGACCATCTCCCGGATGGCCGCCCACGCCTTTGCCGGGTAATCCGGCGCGCGGGAGAACCGCGCCGCCAGCGCCGCGTCGGCGTATTTGTAATCGGGCAGGTAGATATCCACCAGCCCTTCCAGCCGTTTCAGCGTCTCCGGCTCCTCATAGGCGGAGGAGTTCCACACCACCGGCACGGGCAGCTTTTCGGCGGAAAGCGCCTCGGCGATGACGTCCGTAAAATGGGTGGGGGTGACGAGATTGATATTGTCCGCCCCCTGCCAGATCAGCTCGTCGAAGATCTCCCGCAGGCGGGTCACGGTGATCTCCTTGCCGCAGCCGCCCCGGCTGATGGCCCGGTTCTGGCAGAAGACGCAGCGGAGATTGCACCCGCTGAAAAACACCGCGCCGGAACCGCCGGTACCGGAGATACAGGGCTCCTCCCAAAAGTGGAGCCCCGCCCGGGCGGCGGTGAGGGCTTCCCCCACGCCGCAGAACCCGCGGACGGCGTTTCGGTCGACGCCGCAGCGCCGCGGGCACAGGTTACAGGTTTCCATTGTTCCAACTCCGTTATCGGTAACGTCGCCCGCCGCCCGGCAAAAGGGAACAACGGGCGACGATTGCGCGTCAGCAGTATTTCGGCAGATAGTCGCCGTGGGCCTCGATCAGGTCGTCCACCATCTTTTTGATGGTGTCGATGTCCAGCTCGCTGCCGGTGTGGGGGTCCAGCATGGCGGCCTGATAGATGTGCTCCTTCTTCCGCGTGACGGCCGCCTCAATGGTCAGTAGCTGCACGTTGATGTTGGTCATGTTCATGGCGGCGCACTGCACGGGCAGCCGTCCCACGCGGGTGGGGTGTACGCCGTAGCCGTTGACGAGGCAGGCCACCTCCACGCAGGCGTCCTCCGGCAGGTTGCTGATGAGGCCGCCAGTGTTCAGCACGTTGCCGCCGATCTGATAGGGCTTGCCCGTGACGATGGCCTCCATGATGCGGGAGGCGTACTCGTTGGAGCGCTCGTGCTCCTTCACGCCGGTCTCCAGGATTTCGGCGTATTCCGTCTTCCACCGCTCGATCTGGTTGACGCAGCGGCGGGGGTACTCGTCCAGCGGAATGTTGTATTTGTCAATCAGCTCCGGGTACTTCGACTTGATGTAGAACATATTGTATTCCGCGTTGTGCTCGCTGGATTCCGTGCAGTAGTAGCCGAAATGCTTGATGTACTCCATGCGCACCTTGTTGGTGTGCTCCGGGTCGGCCAGATAGGCGTCCACTTTCGAGCGGACCTCCGGGTACAGGTCGTTGCCGTCCTTGTCCTTCAGCTCCAGCAGCCACGCCATGTGGTTGATGCCGGCGATCAGCTCCTTGCGGCCCTCCAGCTTATCCTCCATGCCCAGGTCCCGCAGCAGGCTTTCGGAGCAGACCTGCACGCTGTGGCACAGGCCCACGGTTTTGATGGGGGTATAGCGCAGCATAAAGCCCGTCAGCATGGCCATGGGGTTGGTGTAGTTGAGGAACAGCGCGTCGGGGCACACCTCCGCCATGTCGTCGGCGAAGTCCTTCATCACCGGAATGGTCCGCAGGGCCCGCATGATGCCGCCGATGCCCAGCGTATCACCGATGGTCTGCCGCAGGCCGTATTTCTTCGGCACCTCAAAGTCGATGATGGTGCAGGGGTCGTAGAGCCCCACCTGAATGGCGTTCACCACGAAATTCGCGCCCCGCAGGGCCTCCTTGCGGTGCTCCACCCCGGCGTAGCACTCGATTTTTCCATAGCCGCCCTTGGCCTTGCGCATGGCCTCCAGGATGGTACGGCTCTCCTCCAGCCGTTTGGCGTCGATGTCGTACAGCGCGAACGTGCTGTCCCGCAGCGCCTCGGCGCACATGCAGTCGCCGATGACGTTCCGCGCAAACACGGTGCTCCCCGCGCCCATAAAC
Source organism: uncultured Clostridia bacterium (assembly GCA_947168785.1). GTDB lineage: Bacteria > Bacillota > Clostridia > Oscillospirales > Acutalibacteraceae > RUG806. Next base: position 3,058 of record CAMVNL010000253.1, read on the forward strand.
GTGATTTTCATTGTGATATCCTCCCGCTTTTTTGTATGATTCTATTGTAGGTGACCGGAGCCGGTTTGTCAATAATGCAGTATTTAAATCATTGTAGCACGGCGCCCCGCGCCGTTAAATCGCCCCCGTAGCACGCTGCCTCAGCAGCGTAAAGAACGTAACACGGCGCTCCGCGCCGTTAAATCGCCGCAGGCATATAATCCGTAGCGCGGATCAGTGATCCGCCCGCAACGCGATTCCGACATCCGCCTGTGGCGGATGCCTATCGCCGCAAAGCGACGATTATAATTTGTTGGTGCTAAAAACCGCCTTCGGCGGTGCGGCTCACGGAGCCGCGCTACGGGGTTCGCTTCCAACCGGCGCCATGCCGACGCCCCTCGTTTCGTCTGAATGTAATAGCGAATTATTCATAATTTTTGTTGGTTTTATGCAAAATATATCTTGAAACAGATAAATCAATGGAATATAATATAAATGTGAAAATATTATTTGTGCCAATCTTCAAGGAAAGATTTGGCTCAAATGGGGGGAATATCTGATGAAGAAAATGACAAACCGCGCCAATTGGCGGCGCAGGGTGTTGTCCGTGATCCTGACCGTCGTGATGCTGACCGGGACGATGACGGTCGGCCTGACCGGTCTGGTGCTGTACGCCAGCGCCGCCAGCGAAAAAGCGGCTAACGTAACAATGGAGGATTTGACTTTTGTAGTACCGGAAGCGATCTATCTGTACCCGGATGGTTTATCCTGGAAACAGGCGGTCTCCACGCAGTTTCAGTATTATATCAACAATAATTCTGATGGATCTGTAATTAAAAATACAAAATCCACAACAGGAAAGATTTATGTGACGTATGCCAATTTTTCGGGAACGGCATCGTTAAGCTATTCGTTTGTGGACGGCAATTTCAGTGGACTTTCCGGTGGTAGTGTGACGCTCAGCAAGGCTGACGGCATCAGTTCGGGAAACACGATTGATATTACCGGCGGTTCCTCGCCGTCGCTGGCCGCCGCCACCACCGGCTGCTATATCCTTTGGACGCTGTCCTATACGGATGCGAAGGATTCCATCGCCAAAAAAGCGTATGCGCTGACGTATGTGTATAAGCCGTATGTTGTTCCGGTGGGTACTTTCGTTCGTGCTAGATGTGACTATGGTACGGATTCTTATGCGCAGCAGGTTACTTGGATAGCGGGCATGCACAGCATTGTTCCTCAAGGTTCAACCAAAACACACGATGGCAACTATTATCCCAACTACTCGGGCGATAAGGGCATGAGCGCCTTTATCACC